>DATEJC010000165.1:0-5895 GCA_035278345.1 Bradyrhizobium sp.
CCCCAAAGCCGCGCCGAAAGCCCCTGCGGCCCAGCAGGCCCCGGCAGGCGGCCAGCCCGCCGCCCAGGCTCCCGCCGCTCAGCAGCCGCCGGAGCAGCAAATCCAGCTCATCTACGCGCCCTGGACGAAGTTCTGCCTCAAGGGGCAGGAGGCCGGCGCCAAGCAGGTCTGTTTCACCGGCAAGGACGGCCGCATCGAGTCGGGCCAGCCCGTGATCGCCGCCGTCATCATCGAGCCGGAAGGGGAGCAGAAGAAGATCCTGCGCGTGACGCTGCCGCTCGGCATGCAGCTCGTCCACGGCACCCGCATCATCATCGATGACAAAGCGCAGCAGGCGCCTTACGTGATCTGTTTCCAGAATGGCTGCATGTCGGACTACGAGGCGACGCCCGAAACGATCGCCGCCCTGAAGAAGGGTCAGAATCTCGTGGTGCAAGCCATCAACTCCAACGGCGCGCCGCTGACGCTGCCGCTGCCCTTGACCAACGAGCGAAAAGAACCGGAATTCGCCAAGGCCTATGACGGCCCGCCCACCGATCCCAAGGTGTTCGAGGAAAACCAGAAGAAGCTGCAGGAAGAGCTGCAGAAGCGCGCCGAGGATGCGCGCAAGAAGCTCGAGCAGAGCCAGCCCGCCGGCGCGCAGCCCAATCCGGCGGCGAAGTAGCCAGGGCCTGCGGCCCGAACGAAGAAGGCGCCCGTTGGGCGCCTTTTTTGTTTCGGCGAATGCGGCCTAATTCAGCGAGGGATTGCGCGGACGGTAGGCGCCGGATTTGTCCTTCACGAAGATCTCGGCGACCTGCGAGTGACGGATTGGTTCGCCGGAATCGTCGGGCAGCAGGTTCTGCTCGGAGACATAGGCGACATACTCGGTCTCCGAATTTTCCGCGAGCAGGTGATAGAACGGCTGGTCCTTGTGCGGCCGTACCTCTTCCGGGATCGACAGCCACCACTCCTCGGTGTTGTTGAACTCGGGATCGATGTCAAAGACCACGCCCCGGAAGGAAAATACCCGGTGGCGGACGATCTGCCCGATCTGGAATTTGGCGGTACGCGCTTTAATCATGGCTTCGTCGATAGACCATGATTGTGGCCGATGCTAGGGGCATGTGGGCGAATTAACCTTTTGCGGCGTGGCAAGAGTCAACGACACGCATCGGAAAACGTTCAGGAAAATCACGTTTATCTATGATCGATATCCTCAATCTGGCGATTCCCTATTTCGGGTTGATTGTCGTCGGTTACATCTGCGGCAGGGTAAAAGCGCTGCCGGAATCCGGGCTCGCCTGGATGAACTTCTTTCTGCTCTACGTTTCATTACCCGCACTGCTGTTCGGGATCATGTTGCGAACGCCGTTCGCCGAGCTCAACAACCCGCCATTCCTGATTGCGACCACGCTCGGCACCATGCTCGCGTTTGCGCTGGCCATGATCGTCGGCAAGCTGATCGGTAAACTGACGCTGCGTGAGGCGACCATTGCCGGCCTTGCCGGCGCTTACGGCAACGTCGGCTACATGGGCCCGGGACTGGCGCTTGCCGTGCTCGGCAGCAAGGCGGCAGCGCCGACCGCGCTGATCTTCTGCTGCGACAGCATCTTCCTGTTCTCGATCGTGCCGTTCCTGATCGAGCTGACCGACCGCGAGCATCCTTCGCCGTTGCACGCACTGGGCGTCGTGGTGAAGCAGATCGTGCTGAATCCGCTCATCATGTCGGCATGTCTTGGCGCACTTTGCGCGGCGCTGCATGTCGAATTTCCCGTCGCGCTCAACAACACGCTGCAATTCCTGCAGAACGCCGCGGCGCCAACCGCGCTGTTTGCGCTGGGCGTCACGGTTGCGTTGCGCTCGTTCGAACGCGTGCCGTGGGAAGTGCCTGGTGTGATCGCGGTGAAGCTTTTGGTTCACCCGCTGATCGCCTTCGGCCTGATGATTGCGTTTGGACCGTTCGCACAGCCCTGGGCGGCGACGGCGCTGCTGATGGCGGCGCTGCCGCCGGCGCTCAATGTGTTCGTGATGGCGCGCCAGAACGACACCTGGATCGAGCCCGCCTCGGTCGCCGTGCTGATCGGGACCTTTGCCTCCGTGGTCACGCTCACCAGCGTGATGTGGTTCATCCAGACGGGACGGCTGGTATTTCCTTGATTTGGTTTGACGCTTTTTTGACGCGAACCGGCGCCCACTTCGCTTAAAAAAAGCTACTGGCCTCGCCAGGACGGCGCCAGGCCTTCGCGCATGGCCAGCCGCCGCAGCGGTCCGATCGCGCCCATCAGGTGCAGCCCGGCGGCGCGGACCGTTTGAACCGGCAACAGGTCGGAAAGCAGCGAGCGGTTGGCGACATCGATCACAAAGGTACGGCTTGCGACGTCGCTGCGCCGTGCGGCCGCATAACGGTTCAGCACATGAGGCGCGCCCGGGTCTTCGCCGAGGCTCAGCGCCTCGCGCACGGTCTCGGCGAGATCGGCGGCGTCGCGCAGACCCATATTGAGGCCTTGAGCGCCGATCGGAGGCACGACATGGGCTGACTCGCCGACCAGCGCGACGCGGCTCTTGGCGATCTGCGCAGGCCGCTCGATGGCAAGCGGGAATTTGTGACGGCCCGGCTCGACCGTGGTGCGCCCGAGGATGGAGTGCGACTGCTTCTCGATGGCGTCGGAGAGCTCCTGATCGCTCATCGCCATCAGCCGCTCGGCTTCGCCCGGGGAAGTGACCCACACCACGCTGCAGCGGTCGCCGGGCAGGGGTACGAACACGCAAGGCCCATGCGGCGTATGGAATTCAGTGGAGATGTTCTTGTGCGGCCGCGAGTGAGCGATATTGAAGGTCAGCGCCATCTGGCGGAGATCGCGCCGCCGCACCTCGATGCCAACGGCCTCGCGGCACAGCGATTGCCGGCCGTCAGCACCGACCACCAGGCGGCCTCCGAGCGTCTTGTCCTGGCGCGTGACGATGGCGACGACGTGGGCCTCCGGGACCACCGTCATCGCCTCGTCGTCCAAGCGCGTCAGGCCAGAGAGCTCCGCGGCACGTGCCTCCAGCGCGGCAACCAGCGTGCGATTGTCGATGTTGTAGCCGAATTGCTCGAGGCCGATCTCCTCGGACACGAAGCGGACCTCGGGCGCCCGGATCAAGCGGCCGGTGTCATCGACGAGCCGCATCACCTTGAGCGGCGCAGCGCCGTCCTGACAGCGCCGCCACACGTCCAGCCGCTCGAGCAGATGCACGGAGGCGCCAAGCAGCGCTGTGGTCCGGTTGTCCGCGTAGGGTGTGCGGCGGGCGAGCAGGGCGGTCTTCGCCCCGGCATCGGCAAGCGCAATCGCCGCCGTGAGGCCCGCCGGGCCGCCGCCCACTACCAGTGCGTCGAATGTCGTGGAAGCATCATTCATGACAGGGACAATTGACGCTTGCAGCGGTAATTTCAAGGCTTGGATCGATTCAAAAAGTTCCCGAAAGTTACGCGGCCGATCGCCGCAACCGCTGATGTGCAAATGCCGGCGATTCCTGATAGCACTGCCCGACCCATGGACCAGACGAGCCCACACGTAACGTCACAATCCTCCTTGCGGATGCGCGCAGCAGCATTTTCCGTGCACGTCTTCACGGCGCTGGGCGCGGGCGTTGCGTTGATCGCGATGCTGGAAGCGGTGCGCGAACACTGGACCAATATGTTCGCCTGGCTCGGCGTTGCGCTGGTGATCGATGCCATCGACGGGCCGATCGCACGACGGCTTGATGTGGTGCGCGTCCAGCCGAACTGGTCGGGCGATGTCCTCGATCTGGTGGTCGACTTTCTCACTTACGTGTTCGTGCCGGCTTACGCGATCACAGCCAGCGGAATGCTGCTGCCGCTGGCCGCACCGATCCTCGGCATCGGCATCGTCGTCTCCAGCGCGCTCTACTTCGCCGACCGTCGCATGAAAGCTGCCGACAATCATTTCCGCGGCTTTCCGGCGCTGTGGAATGCTGCGGCGTTCTACCTGTTCTTGCTGCACATGCCGGCTGTGCTCTCGACCTTGGCCGTCGCTATCCTGATCATCCTGACCTTCGTGCCGATCCATGTGCTGCATCCCTTCCGCGTCGTCCGCCTGCGCTGGCTGACGCTGTGGCTTCTGGCGGCATGGGCCGTGCTTGCGATGGTCACGCTCGTTTACGACTTCAATGTCGGTCTGCCGATCACCGTCGGCCTCTGCGCGATCGGGATTTATGTCCTCGGCAGCAACGCCGTTATCCGCTTCATCAAATCGTTGAAGGCATGATCGAACTTCTGACCAGCCCGGAGGCCTGGGCGGCGCTGCTTACCCTGACTGCGCTCGAAATCGTCCTCGGCATCGATAACGTCATCTTCATTTCAGTTCTGGTGTCGCGTATCCCGGAGCCGCACGCGACACGCGCACGCCAGATCGGGCTGCTGCTGGCGCTGGTATTCCGCATCCTGCTGCTCAGCCTTTTGGTCTGGCTGATCGGCCTGACTGAGCCGGTGATTGCCGTGAAGGGATTCGAGTTTTCATGGCGCGACATCATTCTGATCGGCGGCGGCATGTTCCTGATTGCGAAGGCCACGCATGAAATTCACGGCGAGGTCGAAGCCGATTACGGCGAGCATGACGAGCGGTCGGCTGTCAGTGCGTTCTTCTGGGTGATCATGCAGATCATCGTCATCGACCTGGTATTCTCGCTGGATTCCATCATCACCGCGATCGGCATGGCGCAGGAGCTCGAGATCATGGTCGCCGCGGTCGTGATTGCCTGCGTCATCATGTACGTCTCTTCAGGGCCGGTGGCGCGTTTTGTCGCAGAGCATCCGACGACCAAGATGCTGGCGCTGGCCTTCCTGGTGCTGATCGGCGTCGCGCTGGTGGCGGATGGATTCAAATTCCACATCCCGCGCGGCTATATCTACTTCGCCATCACGTTCTCGGCCGCGGTGGAGTTCTTCAACGTGCTTGCCAGGCGCAATCGGAGAAAAGCGAGGACCTAGGCAGGCTTGCCGCCTTCCACCAAGGCGTTGGTTGACAAGGCCTGCCTGCGGGCGTTCGTTTCGAATCGGGCGAATGCAAAGGAGATGACGTCATGACCAAGGCCGTCCGCGTGCACAAGGTGGGAGGTCCGGAAGTCCTGACCTACGAAAGCGTGGACGTACCGGCTCCCGGCGCCGGCGAAGTTCGTATCCGCCAGCACGCCGTCGGGCTCAACTTCATCGACGTCTATTTCCGTACCGGCCTCTACAAGGCGCCGGGGCTGCCGTTCATCGCCGGCAATGAAGCGGCCGGTGAGGTTGTTGCGGTCGGACCGGGCGTGACGCATTTCCATCCCGGCGACCGCGTCGCTTATTATCACACGCTTGGTGGCTACGCGTCCGAGCGCAACATCCCGTGGGACAAACTGGTCAAGCTGCCCGACCACATCACCTATGAGCAGGGCGCCGTGCTGATGCTGAAGGGTCTGACGGTCTGGTATCTTCTGCACAAGACCTTCAAGATCGAGCCGGGCCATCGCGTGCTGGTCCATGCCGCGGCCGGCGGCATCGGGCTGCTTGCCTGCCAGTGGGCGAGGGCGCTCGGCGCCCACGTCATCGGCACCGTCGGTTCCAAGGCGAAAGCGGATCTCGCGCTGGCGAATGGCTGCGACCACGTCATCAACTACAATGAAGAGGATTTCGTCGAGCGGGTGAAGCAGATCAGCCGCAACGAATTGTGCGACGTCGTCTACGACGGCGTCGGCAAGGCGACCTTCCCGGGATCGCTGTCGTGCCTGAAGCGGCGCGGCCTGTTCGTCAGCTTCGGCAACGCCTCGGGCCCGGTGCCGCCGTTTGCCATTGCCGAGCTCAACAACCACGGCTCGCTGTTTGCGACGAGGCCCAAGCTCAACGACTACGTCGCCACGCGCAAGGAATTGCTTGAA
>DATEJC010000166.1:0-27645 GCA_035278345.1 Bradyrhizobium sp.
CAGCGCGAATTCTCGGAACATGCGGCCGACGAGGCCCGACATGAACAACAGCGGAATGAACACGGCGATCAGCGACACCGTCAGCGAAATCACGGTGAAGCCGATTTCGCTGGCGCCCTTCAACGAGGCCTCCATCACGGATTCGCCGTTCTCCATGTGACGGACGATGTTCTCGATCATGACGATGGCGTCGTCGACCACGAAGCCGGTGCCGATGGTCAGCGCCATCAGTGACAGGTTGTCGAGCGAGAAGCCCGCGAAATACATGATGCCGAAGCTGGTCACCAGCGACAGCGGCAACGCGACGCCGGCGATGATAGTGGCGCGCAGCGAGCGCAGGAACAGCAGCACCACCAGCGTCACCAGCACGACGCTGAGGATCAGCGTGAATTGCACGTCGCGAACGGAAGCGCGGATGGTGACGGTGCGGTCGCTGACGATATGTAAATTGACGCCGGCCGGGATCGCGCGTTGCACCTTGGGAATTTCGGCGCGGATCTGGCGCACCACCTCGATGACATTGGCGCCGGGCTGGCGCTGGATGTCGATGACGACAGCCGGCGTGCCCTGGTACCAGCCGCCGGTGCGATCGTTCTCGAGGCCATCGACGATGACGGCGACGTCGCCGATCGTGACGGGCGAGCCGTTGCGGTAGGCGATGATGATGGGCTTGTAGGCCTCCGCAACGGCGATCTGGTCATTGGCAGCGATGGTGTAGGATTGCTGGGTGCCGTCGAGCGAGCCCTTCGGGCCGGAGACGTTGGCTCCCGCAATGGCGCTGCGCAGATCCTCCATGGAGATGCCGTAGGCGGCGAGCCGCGCCAGATCTGCCTGCACCCGCACCGCGGGCTTCAGACCGCCGAGGATGGAGACGCGGCCGACGCCCGATATCTGCGAAATGCGCTGCCCCAGGATAGTGTCGGCGATGTCGCTCATCGCGCGCAGCGATATCGTCTCCGACGTCAGCGCCAGCGTCATGACCGGCGCATCCGCCGGGTTCACCTTGGCGTAAGTCGGCGGGTACGGCAGGGTTCGCGGCAGAATGCCGGCCGCGGCATTGATCGCGGCCTGCACGTCCTGCGTCGCGCCGTCGATGTCGCGGTTAAGGTCGAACTGCAGCGATATCTGGCTGACGCCGAACGAACTCGTCGACTGCATCGAGGACAGCGATGGGATCTGGCCGAGCTGCCGCTCCAGCGGCGCGGTGATCAGCGAAGCCACCACGTCGGGGCTCGCGCCGGGCAGCTGCGTCGTCACCTGCACGGTCGGAAAATCGACCTGCGGCAGCGCCGAGACCGGCAGCGCCCAATAGCCCAGCGCACCGCCGATCAGCAGCGCGATCCCGAGCAGCGAGGTCGCGATCGGGCGGCGGATGAACGGTTCGGAGACGCTCATGGCTGCGCGCTCATGGTTGCCGTATCAGATCGATCACTGCTTCGGTCCGGCGGGCGCTGCCGCGGCCGGCCCTGTCTGACCCTTCTGGTCGCCCTCTCCGCGCTTGCCGTCCTTGCCCACTCCGCCCTTGCCGTCACTCTTGGCATCGGGAAGGCGGCTGCGCTTGCGCGGCGCAAGGTCGGCGCTTGGTGCAGCATCCTCTCTGCCGATGAAGACCCTGGCGCCGTCGGAGAGATTGGCAAAGCCGGTCGTCACCACGCGGTCGGTCGGCGCGATGCCGCTGGCGATGACCGCGTCGTTCTCGTTCTGCTGCGTCACGACGATCGGCTTGGCGGTAGCGATTTCGCCGGGGCCGATCACATAGCTGAAAGTGCCCGCCGGTCCCCGTTGCACCGCCGAGGTCGGAATGACGATCGCTTTCGGTAAGGTCTCGACCTTGAGACGGACATTGACGAACTGGCCGGGCCAGAGCTGGAAATTCGGATTGGGAAACTCCGCTTTGAGTTTCAGTGTGCCGGTGGTCGGGTCGACCTGGTTGTCGATGCCCTTCAGCGCGCCGGTGTCGACCACGGTGACGCCGTCATTGCCGAACACGTCGACGGACAGCTCGCCCTTGGTGGCGGCCTGGTTGACGCGCACGATCTGCTGCTGCGGCAGGCTAAACCACACCGCGATCGGCTGCAGCTGCGTCAGAATCACGAGACCGGTCACGTCGGCGGCGCGAATGATGTTACCCTGGTCGACCTGGCGCAGGCCGGCGCGGCCGGAAAGCGGCGCGACGATCTTGGTGTAGCCGAGCGTCGCCGCCGCGTTGTCGATCATAGCCTGGTCGGCCTTGATCAGCGCCTCCTGCTGGGCAACCAGCGCCTTCTGGGTGTCGGCCTGTTGCTTGGAGCCGGCATTGGAAGCCGCGAGTTGCTGATAGCGCGCAAGGTCGAGCTTCTGGTTGACCAAAAGCGCCTCGTCCTGCGCCTTCTTGGCGACGGCCTGATCGTATTGCGCCTGATAGATCGCCGGATCGATCTCGGCGAGCACGTCGCCTTTCTTGACGTCCTGGCCTTCGACAAAGTTCACGGCAAGCAGCTTGCCATCCACCTGCGCGCGCACCGTCACCGTGTTGAGCGCGCGCACGGAGCCGACGCCGTCCAGATATACCGGCACGTCCTGCACGCGCGGCGTTGCCGCCAGCACGGGCACCGGCAGATCGGGCCGCGCATTGGGATTGCGCCCGCCGCTCTTCTGCTGCCACGCAAGCCAGCCGATGTAACCGAGGCCGCCTAGGATCAGGAGCGTGATGAGAAGCGACACGCTCCGCCTGAGCACAGAGCGCATGACGCTCTTGCCGGCAGCCTTCGCGGTCTCGTTCAACTCGGGCTTAAAGAGCATTGACCGGCCTTTCCATCCTCGGCTCCCAGCCGCCCCCCAGCGCTTGATAGAGGCTGACGATCGCCAGCACCCGCGCGAGCTGCGCCTGCACCAGGGCGTCCTCCGCCTGAAATAGTGTCGTTTGCACGTTTAGCACAGCTACGATGTCGGCCGTTCCGGCTTTAAGCTGCTGCTCGGAAAGTTGAAAGGCCCGCCGCGAGGACGCGACTACGTCGCGCTGCAGGCGCAGCTTGTTGTTGGTCTCGCGAATATTGGTCAAGGCCGTGTCGACGTCGTTAAAGGCCTGGACCACGGTCTTGCGATAGGTCTGCAGCAGTTCGTCCTGCTTCGCCTTGGCGAGTTCGAAATTGCCGAGGATCCTGCCGCCGTCAAAGATCGGCTGCATAGCGCTGCCGACCAGGCTGAAGAAGGCGGCATGCGGCTGGAACAGCGAGGACAGCGCCGAGCTCTGATAGCCGCCCTGCCCGGTCAACTGAATGCTCGGAAAGAACTGCGCCCGCGCATTGCCGATATTGGCGGTGGCCGATGCCAGCTGCGCCTCCTGCCGCCGGATGTCCGGCCGCTGAGTCAAGATTTCGGACGGCAGGCCCGGCGTAACCCTCGGGGTCGCGATGGCGTTCAAGGAGCCGCCGGCAACCTTGATGCTTTCCGGAGGCCGCGACACCAGCGTCGCAAGCGCGTTGACGTTCTGCTCGAGGGTCTGCCGCAGCGGCGGCACCAGGGCACGCTGGTTGGCAAGTACACTTTCCTGCTGCGCGACATCGAGATCGGTACCGGTCCCAGCCTCGAAACGTTGCCTGATGGCGGCAAGGATCCTTTCCGCGCTGGCAATATTCCGCTGTGCGACACGAAGACGGTCTTGCGAGGCCAGCACCTGGAAATAGGCGTTGGCAACGCTGATCAGCGTGGTCAGCGCCACGACGTCGCGGTCGAAGCGGTTGGCGATCGCCGTCTCTTCGGCAGACTGCGCGGCGTCGCGGTTCTTGCCCCAGAAATCGAGCTCGTAGCTCGCACTGAGCGACGCTTGATAGTTGACGACCTCGCGTCCGCCATTGGTCAGGCCGGACGAACTGGCGCCCGATGTACGCGAATAGGTTTCGGACCCGGTGGCCGAAACATTCGGAAGCAGCGGCGCGCCGGCGATGCGCGCCTGCGCGTCGGCCTGGATGAAGCGCGCGGTGGCAGCCGCAATATCGAGGTTCACCGTCTGCGCTTCTTCCATCAGCGTCGTCAGCTCCCTCGAACGGAAGCCGCGCCACCAGTCGAGCGTCGGCGGCGCATCCAGCGCGCCCTTCTTGCCCGCAGCCTTGTAGCCCGACGGCACGTCGAGCGCTGGGTCGGGCAAGTCGGTGGTGAGCAGGCAGCCTGAGGAGCCGAGCGCCAGGAAAAGCGCAGCCGTCCAGCGCGCCGCGCGGCGCGAAGCGGGGGCGATCGCCCCCGAAAACCCGATCCCGGCGAGGGCCTGGGTCACACCCGCGCTCCACTGGATGTCGCACCCCCATACGGCCGCGCTGAGCCGGTCCCGGCCAAGGCGCGGGCGACATTGCGGGGGCTGAATTGCGTCGGTTTCACAGGGTGATGCTTGCGTTGAATCTTCAAGGCGCATCCTAGCCTTGCGATCAGGGGGCGGACAGGCCCGCCGCCGTGTTCGGCGGCCGTCGATTCAAGCTAGCCACAGGCGACATCGACGGTCGAGTTTGCCTTGTTTTATAGGCTTTTCCTCGATTCTGACCGGTTCCAAACCCCGCGAATCTTACCAAGATTTCATGGGGGTTTTCCCCTGTTCCGAGTCGGTTCTCCCGATTTCAAACCTCTCCCTTCGGCCTGGCGTATCTCTGCTACACGGCAAAGAGGGGCACACCACATGCGGGTCCGCGGACTCCTGATCGACCTTGACCGGCTTAACGAGGCCAATCGTCAGTCGCTGCTGTTCGGCGTCTACCGTGCCGCACTCTACAGTTTTCACGAGGCCGACCACGGCAAGCGTGACGGCTCCTCGCTGCGCGCACATGCGCAAGGATGCGCCGCCGAGCACGGAGTCGACCTTGCCCGCGGCAACGTGCTGCTCTGCTAACCGCGCCTGCTCGGCTTCACCTTCAGGGCGCGCGACTCATACCGCGACCTGCTGCCGCAGCTGCGAACGCTGCCACCTTGCCGGTTGGCGAGGGGAACCAATATGCTAGGCTGGCGTTGCCTGCCCGCGCCAAGGCGCTTTGGTCCGGTGGGGATCGAGGCTGATTCGGTCCCGTCACGGGGAAATATCGGACCTGGGGCAGCACGGTGGACTGCCGATGGGCGATCTGATTGGGGTCACTTCTGACACAGTGGACAAGCTGCTGCCGGACTTGCCTCGCATGGTCCGGCTGGCCCTGGGTTACGGGTCCAAGCTGCAACGCGGCACCCTCGATGTGACGTTGCCCGACGGCCGCAAGGTCCGACTCGGTGGCAACGGCCCGGGACCGGCCGCCGCCATGAATGTCCGCGATTTCGCGTTTGCGTCGCGACTCTTGCGTGGGGGCGACATCGGCATCGCCGAGGCCTATCTGCGCGGCGAATGGGATACGCCTGATCTCACGCAATTCCTCTACCTGTTCTGCGTCAATCAGGACTGGATGCAGACGATGCTCACCGCCAAGCCACTGATCCGGTATGTGCAGGCCGTCAGGCACTGGTTCAACCGCAATACCAGGCGGCAGGCGCGTCGCAACATCTATGCGCATTACGATATCGGCAACGCCTTTTATTCGGCATGGCTTGATCCAAGCATGACCTATTCCTCGGCGCTGTTCGAGGATCACACCACCGATCTGACATCGGCGCAGACCAACAAGTATCGCCGGCTTGCGGAAGCGATCGATCTCAAGCCGGGCCAGAAGCTGCTGGAAATCGGCTGCGGCTGGGGCGGCTTTGCCGAATTCGCCGCGCGGCAAGGCGCGAAGGTCGTGGGGCTGACCATCAGCAGGGAGCAGCGCGATTTCGCGCAACGCCGCATCCATGAAGCGGGCCTGGCCGAGAACGTCGAGATCAGGCTGCAGGACTATCGCGACGAGCGCGGCCGCTACGACCGCATCGCCTCGATCGAAATGATCGAGGCGGTCGGGGAGCAATTCTGGCCGAGATATTTTTCACAACTGCGCGACCGCCTGCTGCCCGGCGGCCTTGCCGGCATCCAGGCCATCACCATCCAGGACGAGCTGTTTCCGAGCTATCGGCGCGAGGTGGACTTCATCCAGCGTTACGTCTTCCCCGGCGGCATGCTGCCTTCGCCGCAGGTGCTGAAGCAGCTCGGCGAGAACTTTGGCGTGCCTGTCATTCGCGAGCGCATCTTCGGGGAAGATTATGCCAAGACGCTCGCGACATGGCGGAATAATTTCCGCGAGGCGTGGCCGCACCTCATGCCGCTCGGATTTGACGACCGGTTCCGGCGGCTGTGGGAATACTACCTCTCCTATTGCGAGGCCGGATTCCTCTCGGGAAATATCGACGTTCGCCAGGTCGTGTTCGCGAAATCCGGATAGCAGCCGCGCCCTGCGGTCGGCTTGTGATCCCCTGCTCGGTCCTTTAGGGTCTCGCGTACTGAGGAAACAACCGGTGTTTTTCGCGATATGAAGTTCAACAACGACGTCATCCAGGCGATCGGCAACACGCCGCTGATCAAGCTCAAAAAAGCTTCCGAGCTGACGGGCTGCACCATTCTGGGCAAGGCCGAGTTCATGAATCCCGGCCAGTCGGTCAAGGACCGCGCGGGCAAATGGATGATCCTCGAAGCCGAGAAACGCGGCGATCTCAAGCCGGGCGGCCTCGTGGTGGAATCCACCGCCGGCAACACCGGCATTGGCCTTGCGGTGGTCGCCAGCGCGCGCGGCTATCGCACGCTGATCCTCATTCCCAATACGCAGAGCCAGGAAAAGAAGGACATGCTGCGGCTCTGCGGCGCCGAACTCGTCGAAGTCCCCGCGCTTCCCTATTCCAATCCGAACAACTACCAGCATGTCGGCCGCCGCCTTGCCGACCAGTTGCGCAAGAGCGAGCCGAATGGCGTTCTGTTCGCCGACCAGTGGAACAATCTCGACAATGCCAAGGCGCATTTTGAGTCCACGGGTCCGGAGATCTGGGAGCAGACCGATGGCAAGGTCGATGGATTCATCTGCTCGGTCGGTACCGCCGGCACCATCGCCGGCACCACTTCGTTCCTGAAATCGAAGAACAAGAACATTGTGACGGCCTGTGCCGATCCGCCCGGATTTGCGATGTACAATTTGTTCAAGACTGGCGAAGCCAAATCGACATCCGGCGACTCCATCACCGAGGGTATCGGGCTTGGCCGCGTCACGTCCGTCGTCAAGGAGGCTCGGGTCGACGATGCCTTCCTCGTTCCGGACGAGGAGTCGGTGTCGGTGATCTACGACCTGCTGCAGCACGAGGGCCTGTGTCTTGGCGGCTCGACCGGCGTCAACGTGGCCGGCGCCATCAGGCTGGCAAAGCAGCTCGGCCCCGGCAAGACCATCGTCACGATCCTCGCCGACAACGGCAACCGCTATCAGTCGAAGCTGTTCAATCCGGACTTCATGCGCTCGAAGAATCTTCCCGTGCCGGAATGGCTGGAGCAGCGCAGCAACATCGAACCGCCGTTCGAGAAGGTGTGAGCCACGGGCGACACCGCAGCCTCACGGTTCGAGACGCTCGGCATCGCAGCGCTCCTCACCATGAGGGTTCAGCACCACATTCGCGGCTCCCAGACCTCATCCTGAGGAGCACGCGCCCGCGTCCGTCTCTAAGGATGAAGCCCCACTAGTGTCGTAGGATCTGGCTGAGGAACAGTTTGGTCCGCGCGTGCTGCGGGTTGGCGAAGAATTCCTGTGGCGTGTTCGACTCGATCACTTGCCCCGCGTCCATGAACACGACGCGGTTGGCGACTTCCCGCGCAAATCCCATTTCGTGGGTGACGACCAACATGGTCATGCCTTCCTTGGCAAGATCGACCATGGTGTCGAGCACTTCCTTGACCATTTCCGGATCGAGCGCCGAGGTCGGCTCGTCGAACAGCATGACCTTCGGGTTCATGGTCAGCGCCCGGGCGATCGCCACGCGCTGCTGCTGGCCGCCTGACATCTGGCCGGGATATTTGCTGGCCTGATGCGGGATCTTGACCCGTTCCAGGTATTTCATCGCGGTCGCCTCGGCATCCTTCTGCGGGATGTTGCGCACCCAGATCGGCGCCAGCGTGCAGTTCTCCAGCACCGTCAGATGCGGGAACAGGTTGAAGCTCTGGAACACCATGCCCACTTCGCGTCGGACTTCATCCACGCGGCGCAGGTTCGGGCCGAGATCGATGCCTTCGACAGTGATCTCGCCTTCCTGGAATTCTTCCAGCGCGTTGATGCAGCGGATCAGCGTCGACTTGCCCGAGCCTGACGGCCCGCAGATCACGATGCGTTCGCCCTTGGCGACGTCGAGGTTGATGTCGCGCAGCACGTGGAAATCGCCGTACCACTTGTTGAGCTTGTTGATGCTGACGATGGAGTTTTCGGCCATGGTGCGCTTTCTCAATTGCGGCGATGCGCGTTCAGCCTGTTCTCGACGAACAGGGAGTAACGCGACATTCCAAAACAGAAGGCGAAGTAGATCAGTCCGGTGAAGGCAAAGCCCGTGAACAACGTGGTCGGCGTCGACCAGTTGGGATCAGAGAAGGAAGCCTGCAACTGTCCGAGCAGGTCGAACAGTGCGACAATCGAGACCAGCGAGGTGTCCTTGAACAGCGCGATGAAGCTGTTGACGAGACCCGGAATAACGTGGCGCAGCGCCTGCGGCATCACGATCAGCCCGGTGGTCTTCCAGAACGACAGCCCGAGCGCGCTCGCTGCCTCCCCCTGCCCGCGCGGGATCGCCGCCAGGCCGCCGCGGATCACTTCGGCCTGATAAGCGCCGGCGAACAGCGCAATGCCGATTAGCGCACGCACCAGGCCATCCACTGTGAAATTGCCGGGTAGGAACAGCGGCAGCATGTAGGTGGCAAAGAACAGCACCGTGATCAGCGGCACGCCGCGCCAGAATTCGATGAAGGCAACAGAGAACACGCGGATCAACGGAATAGTCGAGCGCCGCCCGAGCGCCAGCGCAATGCCAACCGGCATCGAGGTAACGATTCCCGTCACCGACACCACCAGCGTCACCAACAGGCCGCCCCACAGCCGCGTATCGACCACCGGCAAGCCGCCGCGGTCGAGGCCCATGATCGCGATGACGATGCCGATGCAGGTGAAGATAACGAGGCTGGTGATCAGCGGGCGCAGGCCTGCACGCACGCCGCCGCCGAGCCAGAACATCAGCCCCGAGACGATCGCCGCAGTCGCAACCAGATCGGCCCAGACCGGACGGCCTAAGCCCTGGATGACATCGCGCAGCCAGGTCAGCGGCCACAGCACCCATGATATGACCGTGCTGATCAGCACCAGGAGCTTTCCGATCAGCCACAATAGCGGCCCGATCGCCGAGGATGCGCTCAGAGAGACGAGCTTCTGCCCGCCCTCCCCGATGCTGTCGCTGAAGCCGCCGAGGATGTTCGCTGTCCAGCTGACTCCAAATCCCTTCAAGCCGCCGCCATGCAGCAGAAAGAAGGCAACGACCGGGAATGCGATGAAGAACAGGCCGGCATTGATCCCTTTGCCGGGGAGCCGCGGAATCAACATCGGGATCAGCAGCACGGCCGCAAGCAGGAAGGTCAGGTTGACGCGCCAGCGCTCAGGCTCCGGATAGAAGCCGTAGATGAACTGGCTGAACTTCGCCGCGATGAACGGCCAGCAGGCGCCGACGACCTCGCGCCCAGCCTTCGGATCGACAAGACAGGCGTCGCGGTCCTTGCCGGTCCATACCGCGTCGATGATCATGAATTTGAGCGCAGGACCGATAGTGAACCACAGCAGAAGCACGCCGAGGATCGTGATCACGATGTTGGTCGGCGTGTTGAACAGGCGCGTGCGCAAAAAGCCGATGAAGCCGGTGGTCTTCACCGGCGCGGGACGCTCGGACACCATATCGTGGCGGACAAAGAAGGGAGCGTTCATCGCTGCATGCTCCGGTCAAGCCGCCACCCGTAGAAACTCATGATCGCGCTGGTGACGAGCGAGATCAGCAGATAGACGCCCATGGTGATCGAGATGATCTCGATCGCCTGCCCGGTCTGGCTCAGCGTCGTGCCGGCGAACACCGAGACGAGATCGGGGTAGCCGATCGCGACCGCGAGCGAGGAGTTTTTGGTCAGATTGAGATACTGGTTGGTCAGCGGCGGCAGGATCACCCGCATCGCCTGCGGCACCACGATCATCCGCAACGTCTGGCCGCGGGACAAGCCCAGCGAGGAGCCCGCCTCCATCTGTCCCTTGTGCACGGACATGATGCCCGCGCGGACGATCTCGGCGATGAAGGCCGCGGTGTAGGTCGAAAGCGCCAGCGTAAGCGCCACGAATTCCGGAATGAGGCGCGAGCCGCCGGAAAAGTTGAAGCCCTTCAGCGCCGGGAACTCAAGAGTGAAAGGTTGTCCGAAGATCAGCATCGCCAGCAGCGGCAGACCTATGATGAGGCCAACTACATAGGGCCAGATCGTGATCTTGTTGCCCTTCTCGAACAGCTGCTTGCGCGCATAACGCCGCAGCCCGAGCGCCGCAACGATCGCGATGGCAGCCGTAATCAGGAACGGCTCGAGCCCGGGTGCAGCGATCGCCTTGGGGATCACCAGTCCGCGATTGCTGAGGAAGAACCAGTCGAAGAACGAGTAGCTCTGCCGCGGATTGGGCAGCGCTGACAGCACGGCCTTGTACCAGAACAGGATCTGGAACAGCGGCGGAAGGTTGCGGATCAACTCCACATAGCCGCCGGCGATCCGCGACAGCAGCCAGTTCGGCGATAGCCGGCCGAGCGCGACCGCAAAACCGATGATGGTGGCGAAGAAGATGCCGACAACAGCCACGACCAGCGTGTTCAACAGGCCGACAAGGAACACGCGGACGTAGCTGTCCGATCCTGAATAGGGAATCAGGTTCTGGTTGACGTCAAAACCTGCATTGTTCGCCAGGAATCCGAAGCCGGAGCTGATGCGTTGGGCCGCGAGGTTGGCGCGCGCGTTGGCGACGATTTCGTAGCCCAGCCAGATCAGCGCGGCGACGAACAGGACCTGGAACACCACGCCGTTCCAGCCCGCCCGTCCCCCGAGCGCGCGTCGCAGTCTGAAAGCAAACTGCGACGGCGGTTTTCGTGCTTCGATGGCCATCGCCGCGCCCCTCCGGCGTTCCCGGTCAGCGGATCGGCGGCGCGTACTGGATTCCGCCCTTGTTCCACAGGTTGTTCAGGCCGCGTGAAATGCCGAGCTTGGAGCCGGCGCCGACATTGCGGTCGAACGACTCGCCGTAATTGCCGACATGCTTGATGATGCGAACCACCCAATCCTTCGTGACGCCGAGCTGTTCGCCGAGGTTGCCGTCGCTGCCGAGCATGCGCTTGAGGTCAGGCTTGTCGGATTTGGCCATTTCGTCCAGGTTCTTCTGCGTTACCCCCGCCTCCTCGGCATTGATCATCGCAAACAGCGTCCACTTGACGATGTCGAACCACTGGTCGTCGCCATGGCGCACCATCGGGCCGAGCGGTTCCTTGGAAATGACCTCGGGCAGCACCTCGTGGTCGTTTGGATTGGCAAGCTTCAGCCGCTGCGCGTAGAGCTGCGAGACGTCGGTGGTGAACACGTCGCAGCGGCCGGATTCATAGGCCTTGACCGTCTCGTCGGCGCCGGCAAACGCGATCACCTCGTACTTCATGTTGTTGCCCTTGAAGTAGTCGGCGAGATTCTGCTCGGTCGTGGTCCCCGTCTGCACGCAGACTGAGGCACTGTTGAGTTCCAGTGCGGACTTCACCTTCAGCGACTTCTTCACCAGAAAGCCCTGCCCGTCATAATAGGTCACGCCCGTGAAGTTCGCGCCGAGCGAGGTGTCGCGCGAAATCGTCCAGGTGGTGTTGCGCGACAGCACGTCGATTTCGCCTGACTGCAGCGCGGTGAAGCGGTCCTTGGCCGACAGCGGCACGAACTTGACCTTGGAGGGATCGTTGAAGATCGCCGCCGCGATCGCGCGGCAGATGTCGACGTCGAGCCCGGTCCAGTTGCCTTTGTCATCCGGCGACGAGAAGCCCGGCAGGCCCTGGCTGACACCGCAGGATAGCATGCCGCGATCCTGAACGGTCTTGAGGGTCTGGGCGGTCGCGGCCTGCGCCGAAAGTGCGGCGGTAGCGGCAAGGGTGAGAACCAGGGATACGCGTTTCATGGGCAAAGCCTTTCGAGGGGTCCAGAACACTGGCCAGCCGCCGCAGGTCCAGATGGGCCACCCCGATGATCCCCTTACCTCAAAACGTCGCCAAAACCGGTGGTTCAGCGCAAATTGCGGTCAAGTAATGGATCGGCGGTCGCGGCAGGCCCCTCAACTTGCGGCGACGTGGATAGTCAGCTCCATCACAGAACGACTGGCGAGCCGGGTCAAGGGGTTGACGGCCGACTTCTGTGTCCTGTTATTAGCCAAAAGACCCCCGGCGTGCCGCCAGAACAGGCACTGCGCGCTGCGGTTGCGACAAAAAGTCTTGGTGCAAATGCATGAAACCCTCGGGGGCTGACGGAAAGCCGGCATCACAACAGGCCGAAACGCGTCTTGTGACCGCCGGGCGCGATCGCGATGCGCAAAAGGGTTTTGTGAACCCGGCCGTGTTCCATGGCTCGACCGTGCTCTATCCAAGCGCGGAGGATCTGCACGCCCATCGCGCCGAATACACCTATGGCCGCCACGGCACGCCGACAACGCGAGCGCTCCAGGACGTGTTGACGGCCCTGGAAGGCCCGCAATGCGCGGGCGTCGGGATTACGCCGTCGGGCCTTGCCGCGATCTCCACCGCGCTGTTGTCGGTCACGAAGACCGGCGACCACATCCTTGTCTGCGACAACGTCTATCGCCCGTCGCGCAATTTCTGCAACGGCGTGCTCGCGCGCTATGGCGTCGAGACCACCTATTTCGATCCCGCCATCGGCGCCGGCATCGAAAAACTGTTCAAGACGAACACCAGGGCCGTGCTGGTCGAGGCGCCCGGCTCGCAATCCTTCGAGATGCCTGATATCCCCGCCATCGCCGAGGTGGCGCATGCGCGCGGCGCGCTCGTCATCGACGACAACACCTGGGCGACGCCGCTGTTTCACCGCTCGCTCGATCTTGGTGTCGACATCAGCATGCAGGCCGCCACCAAATATATCGGCGGCCATTCCGATATCATGTTCGGCACCATCTCCGCCAACGCCAAAACCTGGCCGATGGTCACCGAGACCATCCGATTGCTCGGGGTCTGCGCCGGCCCCGATGACGTCTTTCTCGCGCTGCGCGGCACACGCACGCTGGCGGTACGGCTGGCGCAGCACCACCGCTCGGGGCTCGAGATGGCTCGCTGGCTTGCGGGGCGGCCTGAAGTTGCCCGTGTGCTGCATCCCGGGCTCGAGAGCGATCCGGGCCATGCGATCTGGAAGCGCGATTTCACCGGCGCCTCCGGCCTGTTCAGCATCGTGCTCAAACCGGTATCGCAGAAAGCGGTCGACGCCCTGCTCGATACGGTAACGCTGTTCGGCATGGGCTTTTCCTGGGGCGGCTTCGAAAGCCTGATCATCCCCTTCGATTGCGAGGGCTACCGTACCGCCACCAAATGGGCACCGGGCGGCCCGACGCTTCGCCTGCACATCGGGCTCGAGAATGTCGACGACCTCAAGGCCGATCTCGACCGCGGTTTTGCCGCACTGAAGGCCGCGCAGTAGCGGCGCGCACAAACACCATTCGTTAACTGCCGTGGCGCCATTGCGGCGCCTGCGCTGCGAATACACCACGCGGCCGCGATGTCCCGTGGAAATACGGGCTTGTCGCGGCATTTTGTTCGATCGCGCGGCGATTGAATAACCATCCGTTCACCATGGCGACGATCTCCGCCGCCCGCGTTCCGCCACGCAAGCGCCCATATACCTTTGGCCCTTAGTCCTCGTTGTCGGGATGGGAAGAGAGGCCGCCGTGGGGTGATGGCTTCAACGGCGTGAGAGCAGACAGTAACGCGTATGAAAACCGCACAGATCGTCGTCCTTTCGATCGCGCTGGGTGCCGGCGGCGTCGCCGCCTATCTCGCGCGCGGCACGGACGACAAATCGCAGGCTACCGCCCAGCCCGTCGCGCAGTTCACCACCGTCGAGGTGCTCGTCGCCAAGAACGAGATCGGCCTCGGCCAGTCGGTGAAGCCGGACGACCTGCAATGGCAGACCTGGCCGGCTGCGGCCGCCAGCGGCACTTTCATCAAGCGCAGCGACCGTCCCGACGCCAACAAGCAGATCGCAGGCATGATCGCGCGGGCGCCGTTCATCGCCGGCGAACCGATCCGAGAACCCAAGCTGGTGAAAGCCGATGGCTCCGGCTTCATGGCTGCAATCCTGCCGACCGGTATGCGCGCAATCTCGACCGAAATTTCCGCCGAGACCGGCGCCGGCGGCTTCATCCTGCCGAACGACCGCGTCGACGTCATTCTGACCCGGCGCGACAAGAGCGCGGAGAAGAGCGGCCCCGACGTCGTCAATTCCGAGATTATCCTTCCCAATGTGCGCGTGCTCGCCATCGACCAGGCTCCGAAGGAGAAGGAAGGCCAGAACACGCTGGTGGGCAGGACTGTGACGCTGGAGCTGAAACCCGAACAGGCCGAAATGCTGGCGCGCTCGCGCCAGACCGGCACGCTGTCGCTGGCGCTGCGCTCCATCGCCGACGTCAACATGGCTGAGAACAATTCCCAAGAAGACGCCGCCCCGAAGAAGGGCGCCAGCATCAACGTTGTGCGCTTCGGCGTGCAGAGCTCGACGACGACACAGAAGTGACCAATGCAATGCGTAATATGAAATGCGGTGACAATCCGGTGCGAAGCTCCCGCCTTCGCATGCTTTCGTTCTCGGCGGTCGCCGCGCTCGCGCTCTCTCCGGCCCTCTGGCCGGCGCTCGCGGCGGAAACGGATGCTGGCAAGGAAACCACCAAGGACGCCACCAACACCAGCCAGCCCGCTGCTGCAGCCACAACCGGCGAGCAGGCGCCGTTGGTCACCGGTTCGATCGCTCCGGTGAAGACCCGCTTCCTGGCGCTTGGCGTCGGCAAATCGGTCGTGATCGACTTGCCGCGTGAAGCCAAGGACGTCCTCGTCGCCGATCCCAAGATCGCCAATGCCGTGATCCGCTCGTCGCAGCGCGCCTATATCATAGGTTCTGCGGTCGGCCAGACCAACGTCGTGTTCTTCGACGCCGACGGCAACCAGATCACTTCCTACGACATCGCCATCAAGCGCGACCTCAACGGCATTCGAGCAGCGCTGCGCAGCATCCCCGGCGTCCAGATCGAGGGCGTCGGCGACGGCGTGATCCTCACCGGCTCGGTGTCGAGCCCGATCGAGGCCCAGCAGGCCGGCGACATCGCGACCAAGCTGGTCGGCAGCGCCGACAAAGTCGTCAACTCCATCGTGGTGCGCGGCCGCGATCAGGTGATGCTGAAGGTTCATGTCGCCGAGGTCCGCCGCGACATCGTCAAGCAGATGGGCGTCGATATCAGCGCAAGCATGAACTACGGCACTGCAGTCGTGAACTTCAACAATTCAAACCCGTTCACCGCGTACGGCCGTTCGCTGGTCACCGACAACGGCCTCCAGGCCGCCTCCATCCTCAAGGGCGTGCCGCAGGTGCAGGCCACCATGCGCGCCATGGAAAGCGCCGGCGTGGTGCGCACGCTAGCCGAGCCGAACCTCACCGCAATCTCGGGCGAAGCGGCGACCTTCATCGCCGGCGGCGAATTCCCGATTCCGGCAGGTTACTCCTGCGATCCCGTCACCCATATCTGCACCACGCAGATCATGTACAAGAAGTTCGGCATCTCCCTGAACTTCACGCCAGTTGTGATGACCGAAGGCCGCATCAGCCTCCGCGTCATGACGGAAGTCTCCGAGCTTTCCAACGACAATGCGATCACGCTGAACCAGAACGGCTCCTCGCTGACGGTGCCCTCGATCCGCACCCGCCGCGCTGACTCTACCCTGGAGATTCCCTCCGGCGGCTCGATGGCAATGGCCGGCCTGATCCAGCAGCAGACCAAGCAGGCGGTCAACGGCCTGCCCGGCCTCGATCAGCTCCCCATTCTCGGCGGCCTCTTCCGCAGCCAGGATTTCGTCAACAACGAGACCGAGCTGATGGTGCTGGTGACGCCCTATGTGGTGCGCGCCGTCGCGCAGAAGGATCTGTCTCGCCCGGATGACGGCTTTGCGCCGGCCAACGATTCCCAATCGGCATTGCTGGCGCGCATCAACCGAATCTACGGCGTTGCCGCTCGCGTCGAAACCGGCGCCGGCCACCCCGGCTATTTCGGCTTCATCATCGACTGACGGTTCGTCCGGGGCTGGGGAACAAGACTATGACATCGGCAATACACAAATATCGCAGGCTACGGACGACCTTCGCCCTCGCCGCTATTTCCGCGGCGCTCGGCGGCTGCTGGACCTCGCCGGAGGTCGTGACCGCGAGCGTGCCCAACGACTATCGCCAGCGTCACCCGATCGCGGTGCAAGAAGGCAATCACTCCATCGTCGTGTTCGTCGGCGCCGGCCGCGGTGGCCTGTCCGCCCCGCAGCGCGCCGATGTCGCCGGCTTCGGCCAAAGCTGGGTGCGCGAAGGCACCGGCGGCGTGGTTGTCGACGTCCCCATCAACACGCCCAATGCGCGCGCCGCAGCATCCGCGGCCCGCGAGATCCGTCACACATTGTCTGCAGCCGGCGTGCCGTCCAGCGCCATTCGCATCAATCGCTATTCGCCCGACGATCCCGAGCGGTTCGCGACCGTGCGGCTGAGCTATCCGAAGATCACGGCAACAGCGGGTCCGTGCGGCCTTTGGCCGGCCGATCTCGGCCCGTCGATCGATAACCCCAGCTATCACGAGAACAAGCAGTTTTACAATTTCGGCTGCGCGACCCAGCGCAACCTCGCTGCCATGGTCGACAATCCCGCCGATCTCGAGCAGCCGCGGCCGGAGAGTCCCGCCTACACGATCCGCCGCACGACGTCGTTCGAGAAGTACCGCAAGGGCATGACGACCACGACGGTCTATCCGGAATCCGACAAGGCCAAACTGAGCGACACGGGTAAATGATGAGCCGCTCCAAGCAACAACCAGCAGAAGCCGACCTCCCGCCGCAGCATGGCGACGATTACATCTCGCCGGCGCCCCGCGTCTCGGTGCAGGTGTTCTGCGTCACGGAAGCGACCGCGAACACCTCGCGCTCCGCCGCCGAAGACCGCCGCCTCGCCAAGGCGCACCTATCCGTCCACATGGGCGGCATCGAGGCTGCGATCGAGGCCTATCACACGGCGCCGACGCCGAATGTCATCGTCCTGGAGACCGAAGGTCACACCGACATCCTGGCTGGTCTCGATGACCTCGCCGGCGTCTGCGATCCGGGTACGCGCGTCATCGTCATCGGCACCTCGGCCGACATCACGCCCTATCGCGAGCTCGTCCGCCGCGGCGTCAACGACTACGTTATCGGCCCGGTCGAGGTGCTCGATGTCGTGCGCTCGATCTGCAGCCTGTTCTCGGCTTCGGAAGCCGTCACCGTTGGCCGCATGATCGCCGTGGTCGGCGCCAAGGGCGGCGTCGGCGCCTCCACCGTCGCCCACAATATCGCCTGGCATATAGCCCGCGACGTGGCACTCGACTCCGTCGTGATAGATCTCGACCTCGCCTTCGGCACCGCCAGCCTCGACTACAACCAGGACCCGGTTCAGGGCATCGCGAATGCCGTGTTCTCGCCGGACCGGCTTGACAGCTCATTCGTTGAGCGCCTGCTCGCCAAATGCACCGACAATCTCAGCCTGCTGGCTGCGCCTGCGGCGCTGGATCAGGTGTACGATTTCGGGGCGGATGCCTTCGACGCCATCTTCGACACGCTGCGCATGACCACGCCCTGCATCGTGCTCGACGTGCCGCATCAGTGGACCGCCTGGACGCGGCGCGCGCTGGTCGGCGCCGACGACATCCTGATCGTCGCCGAGCCTGATCTTGCGAACATGCGCAACACCAAGAACATGATGAGCATGCTGAAGTCGGCGCGGCCCAACGACCGCCCGCCGCTCTACTGCCTCAACCAGATCGGCATGCACAGGCGGCCGGAAATCGACCTGCGCGCCTTTGCCAAGACGATCGAGACCCAGCCGATCGCCACCGTCCCGTTCGACTCCCGGACATTCGGCGAGGCCGCCAATAACGGCCAGATGATTGTGGAGGTCTCTGCCAATCACCGCGCCGCAAGAATGTTCCAGCAGATGGCGCGGCGCCTGACCGGCCGCAGCGAGCCCAAGAAGAAGGACTCGTTCCTGTCGCCGATCATCAAGAAGCTGCGGCGCGCGTCCTGACGCGCCGCCCAGCGGCCTTGGCGGCCGCCGCTCTTCATTCCACGATTCAATCGCTGTGTTTGCCCGGGGCTACGGGCAGTTTTTCGCTAGCACTCGCCTGCTTCCGCGCCAGCATATGCTTCAGCGCGGTAACATTGGCGGTCGCTTCATCCGGCGGCAGGTCGGCCTTCATGATCGTCTCGGCCTCGGCCATGCGGCCCTGAAGGCCGACGGCAAGCGCAAGGTTGGCGCGCACACGCATGTCCGAGCCCGCCAGGCTGTGGGCGCGGCGGAGCGTCTCCTCGGCCTTCGTCAGCTCTTTCGACAGCACGTAGGAAAGCCCGAGATTGCACAGCACGCTGGGCTCGTCGGGCACGATCTTGAGCGCGCTTGCATAGTATTGCCGGGCTTCGTCGAAGCGGCCGAGCTGGTCGAGGGTCGCGCCCTGCGCCGAAAGGATGCTCCAGTCGGGATCCTCGGGCTTGTGGGCTCGGGCGAGCACGTCGAAAGCCTGCTGGAAATTGCCGTTGTCGGCGAGCGCGCGGCCATAGCCCGCGAGCAGCGCCGGATTGCCGGGATTAGCCATCGAGGCCTGCTCCAGCACGGCGACGGCCTGCGATTTCTGTCCGGTGGCGCGCAACGCCTTGCCGTATCTCAGCGCGGCTTCGCTGTCCTTGGGGTTGGCCTTGAAGCGCTCGCGGTAGGTGTCGAGGTCGCGCCGCGGGTCGGACGCCTTGGCCTCGGCCTTTTCGCCAAGGGAGCCCGTGATGTCGGAGGGGCCCGACGTCTGGCAGCCCCACAGCCCCACGGCCAGGATCGCGCACGCGGCGGCAGGCGCCAGGCGCCTGAGGAGGCCGGGTTGTCGAGGGAATTTGCGGTGCATCTACTTACGGACTCATCGCGGGCGACGGTCCGGGGATGCTCACAGCTTAAGCCTAACGTTGGGTTAAGTTCCCGGGGCGGTCGCCTGCCGGAAGACCGCCAATCAGGCCCGATCCATGAATTCCGCGCCGAATTCGCAGCCGATCCGCCACGCGAGGCGGCACTGGCGCGGCCGGCCCGTGGCCAGGATGATGGTGAATTCCGTCGGGATTTCCGGATAATCGGCGATAACCTTCACGCCGCCATCGGAGATGTCGGTAATCATGCAGTCGCGCGGCAGGCCGCCTGTTCCAAACTGAATTTTCGCGACCCTGTTGCAGACAACACGCTCGCTCTTCCGCCGATTGACGAACATTTCCCGGTCCCGCCTCGCTGGTGATGCACTCAAAGAGGCTAAAGATATAGCGGACAGACGTTGGAATTCGCCTAGCGCAAAAGCTTGCAATGTAACGATCGGCTTTTCACTCCGTTTACGTGCGGATACCGGGTTCACCCCGCTGTGGGCGGATTCTGGCCGTCCACTAAGCCACGAGAAATCCTCAGCTTTCTCAAAAACAGGGGTTGATCGGTGGCAATTTACCGGTAGCCTGACCCTTCGACTCGAATTCGGCGTGACCAAGCATGGGAACCATGGTCCTTCTCGACATAATGGGTGGCGTGGCGTTGCTGCTGTGGGGCCTTCACATGGTCCACAGCGGAATCTTGCGCGCGTTCGGGCCGGACCTGCGCCAGTTGCTGGCGAAAGCGCTCAACAACCGCTTCAGCGCCCTCGCCGCCGGCCTCGGCCTCACCGCCGTGCTCCAAAGCAGCACGGCGACGGCACTGATCACCAGCTCTTTCACCGCCGACGGCCTGGTCAGCCTGGTGCCGGCGCTGGCCATTATGCTCGGCGCCAATGTCGGCACCACGCTGATCGTGCAGCTACTGTCGTTCAACATTGCCGCGGTCGCGCCGGTGCTGTTCATCATCGGCCTCGTCGCCTTCCGCTCAGGGCCGCGGTCGCGCATCAAGGATGTCGGCCGGGTCTCGATCGGCCTCGGCCTGATGCTGCTGGCCCTGCACATCCTGCTGAATACGCTGGCGCCGGCCGAGAACGCACCCGGCGCCCGCGTGTTCATGCAGGCGATCACGGGCGATCCCGTGCTCTGCATCGTCATCGCTGCCATCCTGACCTGGGTCGTGCATTCCAGCGTCGCCAGCGTCCTGTTGATCATGTCGCTGGCCTACGCGCATTTCATTACGCCCTATGCGGCGCTTGCGCTGGTGCTCGGCGCCAATCTCGGCAGCGCCATCAACCCGCTGGTCGAGGGTGCGCGCCGCGACAATCCCGCGAGCTACCGGCTGCCGCTCGGCAACCTCGCCAATCGGGTCATCGGCATCTTGCTGGTCGCGCCATTCTTGCGGCCGATCAGCGAATGGCTGCCAGGCGTCCAGCCGGATATCGCCAAGGCCACCGCCGCCTTCCACATCGCCTTCAATATCGGCACCGCCATGCTGTTCATCGGACTTCTCGACGGCATCGCACGGCTGCTGAAGGCATTCCTGCCGGAACGCACGCAGGAGACTGCCCCCTTGAGGCCGCGCTATCTCGACGAGAGCGCGCTGGAGACGCCCTCACTCGCCCTTGCCGATGCCGCGCGTGAGACCCTGCACATGGGCGACCATGTCGAAATCATGCTGCGCAAGGTGATGACGGCGATGATGACCAATGACCGCGCGCTGGTCTATGAGGTCTCAAAGACCGATAACTACGTCGACAGCCTCGATGAGGCAATCAAGCTCTACGTGACGAAACTGACGCGAGGCAGCCTCGACGAGCGCGAAGGCAAGCGGGCGATGGAAATCGTCTCCTTTGCCATCAATCTCGAGCACATCGGCGACATTATCGACAAGAATCTGAGCGAGCTCGCGACCAAGAAGATCAAGCGGCGGCTGCAATTCTCCGTAGAAGGCGCCGAAGAGCTGTCGGCCTTCCACAAGCGCATCGTGGATTCCCTGCGCATCGCCTTTGGCGTCTTCATGTCGGGCGACCTCAACGAGGCGCGCAAGCTGCTGGTGGAGAAGGCCGCGTTGCGCAATGCCGAGCTTGCCGCCACTGAGCGCCATCTCGACCGCCTGCGCGAGGGCCGCCCCGAGACCATCGAGACGACATCGCTGCATCTCGATGTGCTGCGGGACCTGCGCCGCATCCACTCGCACATCTGCTCGGTAGCCTATCCCGTGCTCGACGCATCGGGGGAACTGGCGGCCTATCGCATAGCGGAGAGCGAAGTCGCCGCTGCATCGCTGCCCGCGCCGGGACGTTAACGGTCCAGCGTCTTCGAACCGGTGCCGCGGTTCTTCACGATCAGCATGATATTCCTGATATAGATGATGGTGGCGAGCGCCTGCCCGAGAATGATGACGGGCTCGCGTTTGACGATACCATAGATCAGCGTCATCAGCCCGCCGCCCATCGAGCAGAACCAGAACGCCATCGGTACCACGCTGTTGCCGGCGCGCTCGCTGGCGATCCATTGCACCAGGAATCGCGCGGTGAAGAACAGCTGCGCGACCAGGCCGAACGCCAGCCAGAAGTCGAATTTGGCGACGAAGACGTCGTAGAGATAATCGCCGAGCGCCTGCCCGTATTGAATGAGCATTACTGCACCTCGCTCGCCACGGGCGTCGGCTTCTTGCGGCGGATCAACCACCACACGCCGGCAAGGTCCATGATCCCGATCCAGAGCCGGTCGAAGAAGCCGTAATTCGACACGCCCGAGTGGCGCGGGCGATCTATCACGTCGACATAGGCGATATCATAGCCTTCACGCCGCACCAGCGCCGGCAGGAACCGGTGCAGGCCGTCGAAGTACGGCATCGCCAGAAACACCTCGCGCGGAAACGCCTTCAGCCCGCACCCGGTGTCGCGGGTTCCATCATGCAGGATGGAATTGCGCACGGCATTGGCGATGCGCGACTGCAGCTTCTTGAAGCCGGTGTCCTTGCGTCCGACGCGCTGTCCTGCGGCAAGGCCGACGCGGCCGCCGCCTTTCTCGACTGCTGCGATCAGGTCCGGCAGAAAAGCCGGATTGTTCTGGCCGTCGCCGTCAAGCGTCGCCACGATGGTGCCGCGCGCCGCGCGCACGCCACTGCGCACCGCGGCCGACTGGCCGCCCGACGCGGAGTGCCTGATCTGGCGAAGCTGGGGGTAACGCGTCTTCAGCCCGGCGAGTTTCTCGCCGGTGGCATCGGTCGAACCGTCGTTGACGTAGACGATCTCGTAGGCCCAGCGCCTGTCGAGGGCAGCCGCGATCTCCGCAATCAGCGGCGCGAGATTGTCCTGCTCGTTGCGCACGGGCACGACGATGGAGACGGCAACCGCAGCGATTTCGGGCGAAGACAAATCAAGGCTCTTGGCTGGTTGACCCCCCGGCCCCAGAGGGATCCGGCAAGCGCTTATTATGGACCCGGCGCGCCCCCGGCAACCCTTTTGAGGCGTTCCAGAGAAGGTCCGGGTAGCGCCACAATGGTGCCGTCGCGCTCGATGGCAAAGCCGAGGCGGCGTGCCGCGAACCAGTAGCGCACGATCATGGCGCCGATGACGCCGACCAGCGCGCCCGCCACCACGTCGCTCGGGTGATGCGCCAGCAGCACCAGCCGCGTTGCGCAGATGATGAGCGCGTAAATCAGCATGACGAAGCGCGTCTGCGGCCACAGCGCTGATACCGCAAAAGCCAGCGCAAAGGACGTGTTGGCGTGACCGGACGGAAAGCTGGCAAAGGCCTCACTGCCGACGAAGTGCTGGAAGTTGAAGGCATTGGCCTCGCCGCCGACAAATGGCCTACCCCGCCCGACTGCCCATTTCAGCACTTCGCCGATCAGCACCGGTGTCAGGACTGCCAGGAACAGGAACTGCAACCGGGTGCCGAGCCCGAGCAGCAGCGAGCGCGCGGTCCCGCGCATCGCGGCGGACGCGACCAAAACGACGGCCATCAGTCCGAACAGCAGCCACAGCACGTAAGCCGACTTGCCGAAATCGGTGAGGATGCGCACCCACCACAGGCTCGGCGTGCCGCGCGGCGGCATCAGGCGGATTTCGGCGACGTCGAGCACGTACATCAAGGTAATGATGGCTGCGCCGAGGCCAACGATCAGGTAAAGCGCATGGCGCGCAGCGCGGCGGCCAGCCTCGGCGCGACGCGAATGCGATGGCGAACGCGCGAGCTGGGCGAACGAAGCCAGCAGCGTGCCGAGAAAGCGTCCGGCATAGTGCGGCGATACGGCGCCCTTCGCGGCCATTGCTATTCCGTACCCTCGGATCGGAAGATCGAGATCGAGATCGACTTGCCTTGCGAGAAATTGAAGCCTTCGATCCGCGTCAGCACGTTGTAGCGCAGCCCGATCGCCTCCGCGCGTGCGACGAAATTGCGCTCCGAGCGCGACTCGATCAGCGCAAAGCGGCAGGTTCCCTGGTTCAGGAAGTCGGCCGCGCGCGAGCCGTCGGTCAGCAGCGTCGACGTATCGGTCATAAACACGAGGCTCGGCTCGTGGAATCCAGCCGCAGCGATCTTTGGCCCGACGCATTTCACGTTGCGCAGCGCGCGTGCAATTTCGGGACTCGGAAACAGGCGTGTCAGCGCCGGCGCGACAGCGCCATAAGTGGCAAACGACAGGAATAGCGATGCGACCACCGCATTGAGCAGCGAGCGTTCGGCGTGGTTATCGTCATACAGCCACCATGCGATGAGCCCGAAGATTAGCGCCGCTGCCACGAAGGGCCAGGCAAAGAACACCGGCTGCCGGGTCAGCGTGATCGTGCCGACGATGGCTAGCACCGAAGCGCCGGCCGGCACCACGAACCACCAGGCCGTGCCGCGTATCACCCAGGCCGCGCGCGACAGCACCCTCCGCTCCAGCGCGCCGACGGCGAGGATCGCGATCGCCGGGTACAGCGGCAGCACGTAATGCGGTAGCTTGGTCAGCACCAGCTCGAACACGATCCAGGACGGGATAAGCCAAGCTAAGAGATACTGCGCGCCGGGCTCGCGCCGCGCGCGCCAGACGGCGGGCGCAGCAAGGCCGGCCAGCACCGCACCCGGCCAGAACGTCACCCAGAACAACAGGAGGTAAACGCCAGGCGGCGCGCCATGCGACTCCTGCCCGACGAATTTCGCCAGCATGTCGCCGCCGACGGAGTCGGTGAAGAAGGTCTGGCCCGCGCGCAGGAAGATCGCGGCGAACCAGGGCAGCACCAGCACCAGTGTCCACATCAGGCCCCAGACCGGACGCAGCCGCCACAGCCAGCTGACGTTGCGATCGAGAATGCCCAGCATGAGGATAGTGAGCCCGACGAACATCAGGATCAGCGGCCCCTTGAGCAGGATGCCGCCGGCGAGCGCCGTCCAGAAGATCGCTGGTGCACTCCACGGCGGATGCGCGGGGTCCTCGCCGCGTTGCCAGGACAGATAGACGCGCGCCATCGCGCCCATCGCGGCGACCACAGTGAGCAGCAGCATGGCGTCGGTCTTGGCAAGCCGCGCCTCGACGCTAAGCAGCACCGACGAGCACATGATCAGCGCAGCCAGGATCGCGCCGCGCCGCGTCACGAAGGCGAGCGCCGTCCAGTAGGTCAGCAGCACCGCGCCGATGGCGCCGATCAGGGAGGGGATCCGGTAGATCCAGATGCGGGCCTGCGGCCGCGGCAGGCCAAGCGCGGACGCTGCTTCGACCACGGCCGCCTGCATCCAGTAGATGCCGACCGGTTTCTTGTAGCGCACGTCGTCCTGGAAGCGGATGTCGACGAAGTCGCCGCTCTCGACCATCTGCTTGGTCGCCTGCGCAAAGCGCGCCTCGTCGCGGTCGATCGGCGGGATCGTGAAGAAGCCCGGCAGGTAGAACAGCATGGCGCAGAGCAGCATAAAGGCTACGGCGCGGGTGTGGCCGCCGGCCACGAAGTCGATGACAAGAGCAAGCCGTCCGCCCGGATTCACCCGGTTCTTCGGCTCGCGCGGTTCGCCAAATCGGGGGCGGGCATAGGTCTCAACCATTGGTTCCGCATACGCTGAAACCGACGCTCCTACAACCGCTTAGGGCCCATCTACTGAATTCTGATGACAACTGTGTCCGCCGCGCCCGTGGCATCGATTACGGTCAGGCGGGCAAAGCCCGGCCCGGGCGGTTCGACCAGCCGCTGGCGGCGGCTGTCGATCTCGCCGGCGGATTGGCCGTTGATCAGGACGGTCATCGGTAACACGCCACCGGCGACCTTCACCGGCACCGCCGCATTCTGCCCGTCACCGGTGCGATCGACGTCGATGCGTGAGCCGTTGATCGGGAACTGGATCCGCGGTGTGAGATCGCTGCTGGCGCGTACCAACTCGCCCATCGGGCGGAACCGGCGCAGCGGCGGCGGCAGCTTGGCATTGCTGGCGACCAGCGCACCCTTGGGTGCCTTCGCCAGCGGCGCAGGAATCTTGCCCGTGCGCGCAAACGCGTCAAATAGGATTGGCGCCGCCACGGCGCGCCCGATCAGCCCCGGCACAGGCGCGCCGTCCGGCCGGCCGACCCAGACGCCGATGGTGATCTTGCCGTCAAAGCCGACCGACCAAGCGTCGCGATAGCCGTAGCTGGTGCCGGTCTTGAAGGCGATGCGGTTATGCGCGCCGTTCTCCGGCGGCGGCGTGCCGATCAGGACATTGCCGACCTGCCAAGCGGCGGCCTGATCCATCAGCCGCATCGGCTCGCGTTCGTCGCGCATGTTCGCGATCTCGCGAAGCGGCCGCGTGGTGCCGAGCCGCGCGAGGCCCGCATAGAGCTGCGCCAGATCCTGCAAGGTCACGCCGACGCCGCCAAGACCCATCGCAAGGCCGGGCGCCTCGTCCTTTGGCAGCACCAGCGAAGCGCCGGCCTGCTTCAACCGCGACGACAGCCGGCTCGAGCCGACACGGTCGAGCAGCGCAATCGCGGGCACATTCAACGACAATTGAAGCGCGCGGCGCACCGGCACCGTGCCCTGGAACGTCATGTCGAAATTTTCCGGCGCATAGGAGCCAAAGCGGATCGGCCGGTCGTCGATCAGGCTTTCCGGATGGACAAAGCCATCCTCGAAGGCGAGGCCATAGATAAAGGGTTTCAGGGTCGAGCCGGGCGAGCGAACGGCGCGGGTCATATCGACTTGCCCTGCCCGCCGCTCGTCGAAATAATCCGACGAGCCGACATGAGCGAGCACGTCACCGCTCTCATTGTCGACTGCGATGATGCCGATGGAAATGTCGGGGCCAAGCGCCAGCGCGCGGTCGCGCGCCAGCGCTTCCAGCACCTTCTGCAGGTTCGCATCGAGCGTCAGCCGGATCGCCGGCATGTCCTTGACCGTCGCGATCGCCTGGTCGGAGGAATGCGGCGCCAGGATCGGCATCGGCCTGCGCATCTTCGGCACGACGACCGCCTTGGCCTGTACGGCGTCGTCGCTGGCGACGATGCCCTCTTCCACCATGCGGCTCAGCACCTTGTCACGCGCGGCCTGCGCGGCGTCGGGATGGCGGTCGAGACGGCGCGTCTCCGGCGATTGGGGCAGCGCCACCAGCAGTGCTGCCTCGGCGAGCGACAACCGCTTCGGCTCCTTGCCGAAATATGCGATGGAGGCGGCGCGGATGCCCTCGAGATTGCCGCCGAACGGCGCCAGCGCGAGATAAAGATCGAGGATCTCGTCCTTGCTGAGCTGCCGTTCCAGCTCCACCGCGCGCACCATCTGGCGAAGTTTGGCGTAGACCGACCGCTCCCGGCGTGGCTCCATCAGCCGCGCCAGCTGCATGGTGATGGTCGAGCCGCCCGAGACGATGTGCCCGCTCGTGGCCAGCTGGAGCGCCGCGCGCGCCAGCGCCAGCGGATCGATGCCGGAATGAGAATGGTAGCGCTTGTCCTCGAAGGCGAGCAGCAGTTTCAGGTACGTCGGATCGACGTCGCGCCTGGCATCGACCGGCAGCCGCCAGCGCCCGTCGGCCATTGCATAGGCGCGCAGCAGCTTGCCGTTGCGATCGACGATGGTTGTAGACACTCGCTTGGCCTGGTCGAGCGGCAGCGGTCCGAGCGAGGTCACCCACGCCGAGAAGGCGACGCCGACGATCAGCAAGGCGACGCCCGACTTGATCGCGATCTTGCGCAACCGTCTACCACGCCCGTCATGGCCGGGCTTGTCCCGGCCATCCACGTCTTTCCCCACCGCACGAGAAGTCGTGGATGCCCGGGACAAGCCAGGGCATGACGATCGAATATGTGGTGACGTCTCGGTCATTCAAATCTCATTTCGCCGGACGCACCTCGATCGCGCCGGTCGCCGTGCGACCGTAGCGCGAGGGGTTGTACATGTCCTCGACATAGGCCTGTGGCAGAACGTATTTGCCCGGCGAGACCGCGCGCACGATGTAAGCCACCGTGAACACCGATTGGTCGTCGCTGGCGCGGTCGATGGCCGCGGTGAAGCGGTCATCGCGGAACTCGGTATTTTCCGGCTCCTCGCCGTCCTCGATCCAGTCCAGCGT
>DATEJC010000167.1:0-17424 GCA_035278345.1 Bradyrhizobium sp.
GCACAGGTCGTCGCCATCGGCGCAAGCAACACCCTCGGTACGGGATATACCATGGGCGGCGTCATGCCACCGGAGGCATATCCTGCTCAGCTGGAGAAGCTCCTGCGCGCACGCGGGCTCAGCGTGACGGTCAAGAATGCCGGCGTGCCCGGCATCACGGCTGGCCAGATGCTGGGGAGCCTCGACTCCGTGGTTGATTCCAGCACCAAGGTTGCGATCATCGACCCGGTCTGGAACGAAATGCGCCTGGGCGGCACCAGGCTCGATATGGAACGCAACGTCGCGGAAATGTCACGCCGGCTGAAAGCCCGCGGCATCAAGGTGATCGTCTTTCAGACATGGCCACCGTATTTTAACGGCAGTCATCCCAGTGCCAAGGCTCACGCCATCGTAGCAGCGAGCTTGCTTCCGCAGGTTATGGCAGCTCTTCGACGCTAACCTGCGCCGAACAAGTGCCCGACTAGCTGTCGAGGTATCGCCGGCATCGTCGCGCACGGAAACACGCGCGAAAGGAGCACCTCTTCATGGTGGCCCTGGGGCGCTAGGCTTCTTTTTTGGTGGCGGTGGGTTAGCGCATGCCTGCGAACCGCAATCAGCACTCAAGTGGGGGCAGGGACAGGCTGGCGCGGCTACAGAAGGGCGGGTATGTCACCGAAAAATAACCATAGCGTCGATCGCGACTACCGCATTCAGGATTGCGCAACGGCAGCTCCCTTACGGTCCAGTTGGATTTATCCCTGGGGGCGTCACCCACATGTTTACCATATACAATTGCGTCGCCTACGAGCATGACCTGCGACTAGTGGTTCTGGCGGCCCTCGTATGTGCGCTCGCGTCTTACGCGGCGATTAACTTCCTCAATCACGTCCGCAAGACGACAGGCTCCATGCGCGATGTCTGGTTGTGCGTCGCCGCCACCGCAAGTGGCTTCGGCATCTGGGCAACGCACTTCATCGCCATGCTTGCGTACTCGCCTGGCATCCCGAGCGGATACAACATCGTCCTCACCCTGCTGTCGCTCGTCGCAGCTATCCTGCTCACCGGCGTCGGTCTTTGGATCGCATCCGGAAACAGGGTGCCTGCCGGGCGCTGGATCGGTGGCGCGACCGTTGGCGGCGGCATCGCGGCGATGCACTACACCGGAATGGCGGCTTTCGAGATCGCCGGACGGATACAGTGGGACCCCGTTCTCGTTGTTGTTTCTATCGCGCTGGGAGCCGCAATCGGAGCAACCGCGCTGCCAGCCGGTTTGCGCGACGGATCGATGAAATGGAAGGCCATCGGGGCTGTGCTGCTTACGCTGGCAATCTGCAGTCACCACTTCACCGCCATGGGCGCGGTTTCGATCATCCCCGACCCGACGGTCGCTGTGTCGGAAATGGCGTTGCCGGCCGGCTGGCTTGCGCTCGGCGTCGCGCTTGCGTCGCTAACGATCCTATTTCTCGCTTGCGCGGGTCTTGCGCTCGATATACGCGAACGCCATCGCGCCGAACTGGAAGTCGATCGTATGCGCGGCCTCGCCGATGCTTCGGCCGAGGGGTTGCTGGTCTGCTATGGCGACAAGATTGTTTCGATCAATTCGAGCCTGACAGAACTGACCGGCTATGTCCCCGACGACGTGATCGGGGAATCGCTGGCGATCTGCCTGCCCGAGGAGGCCGTCAGGCGCAAGCTGGTCGCGAGGCCGCGCGAGCGGATCGAGGCCGAATTGCGCGACGTCAATGGCCAATTCATTCCGGCTGAGTTCATCCTGCGCTCGATCGATTTCGCCGGTCAGCCGCATCATGCCATCGCCGTCCGCGATCTGCGTGACCGGAAGAAAGCTGAGGAGCATATTCATTTTCTGGCGCACCACGACGCCTTGACGGGTTTGCCGAACAGAAACAGCTTCAACGCCCGGCTCGATCAGGAAATAGAGGCGCACCAGGCTTCGGGCCGGTTATTTGCCGTGCTCTGCCTCGACCTCGATCGTTTCAAGGAAGTGAACGACCTGTTCGGGCATACGGCCGGTGATGCGCTCCTGAAAAAGGTTGCGAAATGCGTCACGGCGGTTCTCGATCGGAACCAGATGATGGCGCGGCTCGGTGGCGATGAATTTGCGATTATCGCGACAAACCTCTCGAGTCCGTCGGCGGCGGGCCGTATCGCCGAGAACATCACGGACGCGTTGCGGATCGAGAATGAATCGTCGACCACGGCCTCTTTCGTTTCCACCAGCATCGGCGTGGCGATTTTCCCGAACGACGCCCGGGACGGACGGGGCCTTCTCACCCACGCAGATACCGCGCTCTATCGTGCCAAAACCGACGGCCGCGGCGTTTATCGCTTCTTTGAAGCCGCGATGGGCGTCGAGGTGCACGATCGCCGCGTGCTGGAGCACGATCTTCGCAGCGCGATCGCACGGAATGAATTTGAACTGGCCTATCAGCCGCAAGCCCGGCTTGATACGCGCGAGATCACCGGCTTCGAGGCTTTGCTGCGATGGCGTCACCCGCAGCGCGGGCAGGTTTCTCCGGCCTTGTTCATTCCCGTTGCGGAGGAAAGCGGGGCGATCCAGCAGATCGGCGAATGGGTGCTGAGAGAAGCATGCACGGAAGCCACCAGCTGGACGAATCCGCTCGGCGTTGCCGTGAACGTCTCGGCGATGCAACTGCATAATCCGCAGTTTACGCAACTCGTTCATGGGATACTTGTTCAAACCGGGCTGAATCCCGGGCGGCTCGAACTGGAGATCACCGAAACCGCGCTGGTCCGCGATTTCAATCGGGCGCTGACGACGTTGCGTCAGCTCAAGGCGCTTGGCGTCCGCATTGCCATGGACGATTTCGGGACCGGTTACTCGTCGCTGTCGAACCTGCGGGCATTCCCGTTCGACAAGATCAAGATCGATGGCTCCTTTATCAAGGCGGTCGACGCTAACGAACAGGCGGCAACCATCGTTCGCGCGGTGCTTGGCATCGGGCGCGGGCTCAAGCTGCCGGTGCTGGCGGAAGGTGTCGAAACCAGCGAGGAGCTGGGTTTCCTGGGTACCGAACTCTGCGATCAAATTCAGGGATATTTGGTCGGAAAGCCGGCCGATATCGCTGGCTTCCGCTACCTCACGCATGCGGCGGAAAGCTTGCGCGATCTCGAATTTCCCTTGCCCCATACCAGTGGGGGCGTTGCCCTCAAAGTCATCCGTCGATGAAAACACGGGTTCGACCGAAAAAGGCCAGGGAGCGCCATCACGCCGCTAACTGCGTCGCTCCCTCTCCAACCAGGCAACGCTTCTTTCAAGAGCGAACGCGCGTTTGAGACATGCCGGCCACCGCCGACAACCACGGCGCTGCCGTTCAAGTCAAAAGGGAGCAGTGAATCGCGCCGAGCCGGATGACTTATTGTTATTTGCTGCGGTGCATGAGTCTGCCGCGTCACCAAGCAGCGATAGCTGGTAGCTATGCTGGTAGTTTAACTCCGGTCAGCTCGCTTAATTTATCGATGAGTTCGTCCTGAAAACTTGGAATGGCCGCCTCATTGGCCGGCTCCTGCTGCCGAAGGTGATGCCAGTAGCGCCCGCTGACCAGCGCGGCAGCGTCGTCGCTCACGGCCAGCCACGTCTGGGTCTTCTGACCTGTCTCGACATCGACCGGGGCGCCTGCGCCGCCCATCTTCGTGCGCGCCCATCCGGGGTCGACGGCGTTGCTCAGCACCCGAGGCCAGCGTCGCGCCAGCGCGGACGCCAGCGCGACGGCGTGCAGCTTGCTTTCGGCGTAGGCCTTTGCCGAATCCCAAGACCGTTTCGCCAGTCGAGGTCATTCAGCGAGCCTTCTCCGCCGCGATGCAGCCCGCTGCTGAGATAGACCAGTCTGGCGGGCCGTTCGATCAGCGCCGTCAGCATGTACGGCGCAAGAGTGTTGATCGCCAACGTGATGGCATGGCCCTCCGGCGTCGAGCTGCGGCTCCGCTGCGCGTAGACACCGGCGTTGTGGATTACAGCATCCATGCGCCCTATCTCGTTCACTTGATCGGCGATGGCCCTCGTCTCGGCGCCGCTCTGCAGGTCCCCGACCACGACTCGCTCGGAGCGCGCCGCGAGCTCGCCGAGCGCTGCGGCACGATCGGTCGACCGCGCGTGCAGCACCACTCGGTGCCCCTGATCGAGGAGCGATAGCGCTGCCGCCCGTCCGAGACCGTCCGTGCTGCCGGTGATGAATACGATCGCCATGCGCTCCTCCTTCGGCTCGTTCGGAACGCGCTCTACGGCGCCCGCGCATCACTTCCGATACTGGTCGTCGCTTACCTTCTCCAGCCAATCCACGTTCTTGCCGCCGACGGATTCCTGCACAGCGATGTGGGTCATCGCCGTCGTCGGAGAAGCGCCGTGCCAGTGCTTCAGTCCCGGAGGAAACCACACCACATCGCCGGGGCGGACCTCCTCGACCGGACCACCGTCGCGCTGCACCCAGCCCAGCCCCGCCGTGATGATCAGCGTCTGCCCGAGCGGATGCGTGTGCCAAGCGGTCCGGGCGCCGGGCTCGAACGTGACCTGGCCGGCGCCGGCGCGAGCCGGATCTTGTGGCTGGAACAGTGGGTCGATGCGGACGGCCCCGGTGAACCAGTCCTGAGAGCCTTTCTGCGAGGGCCGCGACCCGTTTCTCTTGATGTCCATGTCCATGCGAAACTCCTTGGAGGGGTCTGTCGTCTGCGCCGACGATCGGCCAACATCGATCAAAGCGGCGGCGCCGCCGCCGATGAGCACGCCTCTGCGGGTGATCATCACTTCCCTCCGTTCAGCGAGGGTCGTAGCCGGGCTTCTTGAAGATGGTCTCGGCCTTGTCGACGATGTCCGGCCCGTAGACTTGGCTCACCCAGTCCTTCGGTTCGACGTCTTCGATCCCGACCGACACGGAGTCTCGACCGTAGCCCAGCGTGTCCATCACCGCCTTCGTGACGGACTCGGCCAGCGCGACCTTCTGCTGATTCGACTTCCCGGAATACAGCTTCACGACGACGTGGGGCATTGCCCCTCCTTTCCGAAATCATTTGGCGTTCTTCATGCGGTCCAGGGTGAACACGAAGTCCTGTGCCGCCTGGGATTTGTGACAGGAGAAGCATCGGGCGACGTTCTCGCCTTCGTTCACGGTCTTGTCGGCGTTGAAGGCCTGGAACTCCCACTCCCCATTACGCTGGTCGGGCGGATACTCCGCACCCCAACCCGCGCGCTTTTCGAGCACGATGTATCGGTAGAGCTTGCCGTCCCGGTAATCTTCCATGGTGATCACCGTTCCACTCGGCAGAGGCTGTCCGGTCTTCGCCGCTTCGATCGCCGCCGGCGTGGCGAAGATCTCTTCGCGGATGCCGCCGCGGTTGACGGTGGCATAGTGCACGCCGTCGGCGTAGCGTTCCGGAAACTTCACCAGTTGACGTCCGGCGTCGGCCGGCATCACAACGGCCGCCGCCCCGACCGCAGCCGCGCAACTCAAGGCGATACGTCGCGATCTCATCGGCATCTCCGTTTCGTTGGCCTTAGGCTACTGCCGCTTTTCGATCACGTCCTTGATCACCGGCGCCGCCGAGAATGCGTTGGGCCAGCCGGCGTAGAAGGCGAGATGGCCGAGCACCTCGCCGGCCTCTTCCCGCGTCAGTCCGTTGTCCATCGCGCGGTTCAGGTGATAGGTGATCTGCGCGACCTGACCGGTCGCGATGAGAGCGCTCACGGTGACGAGGCTGCGGTCGCGGGGCGCGAGCGCCGGCCTGAGCCAGAGATCCCGAAACAGCACGTCGGTCGTGTACTGGACAAGGCTCGGCGTGATCTGGCCGAACTGCTCTCCGACCCGCGTGGACCGCTGCTTCTCAGCCGCCTCGTCGAGCGGTAGCTGCGGTCCCGCGGCCGGCGGGAGCTGATCGGCTTCGATGTTGCGGCTCTTGAACACCTCCCGCGCCGCCGAGATCGCGTCCATCGCGTTCGCCCAGCCGGTGTAGAACGCCAGGTGCGTGATGATCTCCGATATCTCCGACGGCTTCACGCCGTTGTCGAGCGCGAGTGCCAGGTAGTATGGCAGTTCAACGGTCTGGTCGCGAGCGATCAGCGCGGCGACGGTGACGACGCTGCGGTCGCGGCGAGATAGACCCGGTCGCTTCCACAGATCGCCGACGACGAACTTCTGCGCGTAGCCTTCGAGGGCTGGAGCGACGGCCCGGACGTCTTCCGGTTTCAGCATGGTATTTGCTCCTTCCTTTGGTGCCTGTCCTGCGGCTGCGCCGGCGAACAGACAGAATGAAACCAAAGTCGCTGCGAGCGTTCTCATTGCGGACATCCTTCCACGGTTGCGGGGTGAGCTATCAGCCACGATGCGACGAGAGCGGCACAAACCACGGTCATGCCGCTGGCGAGAAAGACACTGTTGAGTCTCGCGCCCGTCACAATCAGACCGAGCGCCGGGCTCGCAGCACCTTGGGCCAGATCGAGGAAGGCCGTATAGGCGCCCATCGCGAGGCCGCGGCTACGCGCCGGCACGCGACGCACCGCTTCGAGACCAAAGCCGGGATAGACGAGAGAAAAACCGAAGCCAGTCAGCGCGGCGCCCGCCAGAGCCATTTCCGGCCGAACTGCCAGCCAAATCAGGGCCTGGCCTATGGCTTCAATCAGCACGCAGGCCAGCGCGACCTTCGCGCCGCCGATCCTGTCGGCAACATGACTGAAGAATACCCGGGCGAGGATGAATGCCGCAGCATAGGCCGTGTAAGCCATCCATCCGTTATCCCACCCCCGGTTCGCGAACAGCAGAGCCGCGAATGTGGTGACCGATCCGAAGCCCACGCTGCCCAGCGCCGAGCCGAGGCCTGGCAGCCAAACGGCTCCGATGACGCTGATGAACGAAGAGGGGCCGTGCTGGATTGGCGCAACCGCGGGAACGCGCGCCACCAGCAGCAGCGTAGCCAGCGGCGCCGCCGCGGTGGCGACGGCAATCGCCGCGAAGCCATACATGGAATAGAGCGTAGCGCCGGCCGGAGCGCCGACGGCGAAGGCGGCGAACATTGCCGACCCCACCCAAGCGATGACCTTGCCCGTGCTGCGGGCGTCGGCTAGTGCCAGTCCCCAGCTGACGGCAGCCGTGATGACGAAGCTTTCTCCCGCGCCCAGCAGCCCCCTCCCGAGCAGGAGTATCGCGACCGAGATGTTTGGCGAGTCCGAGAACTCGAGTGAGAGCAGATAGAGCAGGCCGGCGGCCGCGGATGCGGCCAGACCAACGATCACGCCAGTTTTCGGGCCACGGCGGTCGGAGAAATGGCCGGCCCATGGCCGCGAAATCAGCGAGGCCGCAAACTGGCTCCCCGCCACCAAGCCGACGATGAAGGTGCCAAGGCCCAGCCCGTTGTGCACATGCAACGGCAGAACCGGCATCGCTACGCCGATAACGAGAAAAGCGACAAAAACCACTCCCATGATCGGCAGCAGCGTCGCGGGGAAAGGCGGCGCCACGTCGGTCGTGATTGCGATTGTGTTCTGAGCTTCCTTCATCGGCTTCTTGCTTCCGGTTTGTTTCGGTTGCGCGATGAACCTATGGCGTTTCCTTTAATTCGATTAGATGATAAGTTTTTATTGGAGTTATTAGGGAAGCTTATCAATGAAGCGGGACGATGCCGGCGATCTGCTTGCTTTCCTCGCCGTGGCGCGGGAGCGCAACTTTACGCGCGCGGCTGCGCAGCTCGGCATGACGCAGTCGGCCCTCAGTCAAATCGTTCGGAATCTCGAAGAACGATTTGGCGTCCGGCTTCTAAATCGGACCACCCGAAGCGTCACCCCAACGCAAGCCGGAGAGCGGCTGTTCCTGAGCATTGCACCCAAGTTCAGCGAAATGGACGCCGAACTTGCCGCGCTCAGCGAGCTTCGTGAGAAGCCTGCGGGAACCGTTCGGGTTACGGCGGGAGAGTATGCGGCCAGCGCGATCCTGTTTCCCGCGTTGGGCCGGCTTCTGCCCAACTATCCCGACATCAAAGTCGAGGTGATCATCGACTACGGTCTAACCAACATCGTGGCGCAGCAGGTTGATGCAGGCATCCGCCCCGGCGAGCTCGTCGCCAAGGACATGATCGCCGTGCGCATCAGTCCCGATCTTCGGATGGCCGTGGTCGGCTCGCCTTCCTACTTCTCCGATCGCAAGCGGCCGAAGACGCCGCAGGACCTGACCCAGCACAACTGTCTCAACCTTCGTCTGCCGACCCATGGCGGCAGCCTCTACGCGTGGGAGTTCGAGAAGAACGGGCGGGAGCTCAACGTGCGGGTCGAGGGACAGCTTGTGTTCAACAGCGCTGGCCTTCTCCTCGACGGAGCCCTGAAGGGCTTGGGTCTCGCCTACCTCACCGAGGGACATGTCCAGCCTTACGTCTCGGAAGGTCGGCTGATTCGGGTTCTGGCCGAGTGGTGTCCGCCCTTTTCGGGGTACCACCTCTACTATCCTAGTAGGCGTCAGCCCTCGCCAGCATTTTCGCTACTTGTCGATGCATTACGATATCGCGGGAAGTGAGTCTTCTTTGGCGGCAAAATACCGGCTCTATAGGCAAAAGGTGGCCATGCTGATACCCGGCAGCCTTTGATATGATCTTGCCAATGAAGCTCGGTTCGGTTGCTGGGCCACCTGGTCCGAAGGTCATGTGAAAAATGGAGCAGCAATGGCCAGCCCGAAATGGCCTCGAGCTACTGCAAGTCTTAGCAAGAAAAAGCCCCGGCATTGCCGGGGCTTTCACATATGCGCTCTTTCGAGGCGAGCTTAGTACTTCGCGACGACAGGGCCACCGAAATGGTAGTTGATACCCGCGGGTGGCTTTGAACGCATGGAGCTGCTCGCTCGGGGTCTTGCCGAGGCGTCGATTATGCGAATGATGTCGGCGTTGGAGACTTGGCGTGGATCCTTGGCGTAGGGCTTCAGGTGCGCTTCAAGGTGCCGGTTCTGCTCGTAGCGGTAGCGGCGCGATCCTCTTATCTGCAGCACATATTCTTTGATGAGGCGAACGATGACCGACGCGATCACCGCTGACACTTCCCGCAACGAAACTTTCAAGATTGCCATCGGCGGTCTCGTCAGCGGCGTGGTTACGCCGCTGCTGCCGGATGCCATCGATCTGCTCGCGCCGGCGCCGGCGATGTTGCGGCTGGCGCTGGTGGCGGTGCCGTTCGCGCTGGTGGTGTTCGTTGTGTTGCGGCTGCGCAGCGCCAATCCGCTTTGGGCCGCAATCTTGGCTGCCATCGGTACGATGATTGCGTTTGTCGCGGCGGTGAACGCTGCCGTTTATATCGACGGCCAGATGGCGGGCGCCGCGAAGGCGATCCGCAGCCTGTTTGCGGGACTTGCAGGCGGCCTCGTCGGCTCCGGCCTGATGGCTTTGGGGATCGCGCTGCTACCCGCCGGTCCGCGCAAGGCTGCATCATGGATGCCGATGCTTGTGACGGGCACCGTCGCAGGGTCGCTGCTTGCGCTCGATACGGCGCTCGGGCTCGACCGGACGTCATTCCTCTATCCGGTCTGGCAAGCGGCCGTTGCGGTACGGCTGGCGATGGCGCTGCGGCGCTAAGGCGCTCCGTTGCAAGGGGCGCTTCCTACTTCGCATGGGGTTGTTTTCGCGATTTTGTGTCCAGCCCCCCGCGGCGCAGTGCTAGCCGTCCCACGTCACCGGCAGATTGAGCAGCCCGCGGAAGGCCCAGCCGCCGATCTTCGGCGGCTCGACCAGCCGAAGGTTGTTCAGCCGCGCGAAGATCGCGGGCAGCGCGACGTCGGCGACCATGGCGCGGGAGGCCCAGGCGCCAGCGCAGAAGTGGGGACCGGCGCCGAAGGCGATGCTCTTTGAGGCATCGCGGCGGACGTCAAAGGCCTCCGCATCGTCAAAATGCTTCTCGTCCCGGTTGGCGGAGCCGAACATCAGGAACACGCGCTCCTCCGGCTCGAACGCGATGTCGCGGATGCGCCAGGGCTTTGCGATGCGCCGCGGCGACATGCCGATCGGCGAGATCCAGCGCGCGTATTCCTCGAACGCCTGCAGCCAGGGGATCGCGCCGCTCTGCACGAGCGCGAGTTGATCTGGATGGGTGAGCAGCGCCCACACCGTGCCGGCAATCGCATCGCGCGGCTCGTTCTGCCCGCCCGAGATCGCGAGCTTGATGTTGGCGCGCACGCTCTGCATCGGCATGCCGCATTCCAGCATCACACCGAGCAGGCTGAGATCCGGCTTCTTCGACAGCACCGGCACCATGTCGTCGATCGCAGCATCGATGCCCGAGGTCGCGGCATTGCAGCGCGCTTCCACGGCGGGATCGCCACCGTAATTGGCGATGCCGTCGATCATGCCCTGCGACCATGCGTTCATGTCCTCGAAGCGCATGTTGGTCAGGCCAGTGATCGTCTTCAGGCATTCCGCCGAGAACGGCAGTGCAAAGGCCTGCACGAAGTCGACCGCGGGCCTTGGCTCGAGCGCCTCGATGATGCGGTCGGCATGGGCCTGGAATTGCGCGGTCCAGTGCGACTTCACCGTCTTCGGCGAGATCGCCGGAAAGATCGCCTTGCGCTCGGCCAGATGCGCATCGCCGTCCTTGCGCATCATGTTGTGGCCCATCAGCTTGTTCATCAGGCCCTGCGGCTGGTGCGACGAGAACACGTCGATCTGCTTTTCCGAGACGAAGATGTCGTCGCGGCTGCACAAAAGCGTGCTGCCGAGCTGCGGCACGAAGGCGATCGGCGCCTCCTTGCGGAAGCGCGCCAGCGTGGGGTAGGGGTCGTGCCAGAACGCGGCGGGATCGATGTCGATGCGGGGAGCGGTGCTCACGGGTGTTTCCCTCAAGTCTTTTGAGGGACCATAGACAGCCGCGCAGGTGTTTGGAAGCAGGCCACCGGTTGCCGCCACGGCGGACAACCGGCTGCCGCACGCCTCTTTTCAAGCGCCTTGCGGTACCTGGTCGAGGAAGCCGGTGATGCTCTTGATGCGCCCGTCCTGGCTCAGCACGGCGAAATCCGTGCCCTTGATCGGGCTGTCCACGCCATCGGGGCCAAGGCCCCAGGAGAAGCGGACATGGTCGCCAAAGCCGTTGGGCTCGCCGATCAGGGTGAACCTGAAGTCCGGAAACTTCTGCTGCACGCCCGAGATCAGCGCATCGACGCCGTCGTGGCCGTCGCCGGCCATCAGCGGGTCGACATATCTGGCATCGTTGGTCCAGTTCGCCGCGAGCATCTCGCGGCGCCGGTTCGGGGCGCGCTCGTTCCAGAGTTCGATATAGCGGTGGGCAATCTGCCTGACGTCGGTCATGTGCGTTCTCCTTCGAAAGCCGGATCATTCGGCTGATCGCGACTATCGGGGATACGCGGCGGCCAATCGATTACCTCCGACGTCATGTCGTCGGTTACGGCGCGATTTTCAGCACCGCCTTCATGTTGGGATGGTAGCGGCAGTAATACTCGACCGTACCGGCCTTCTTCAGCACCGAACTGACCGTCTTCTTCGGCGGAATGTTCACGTCGAAATCGCCGTTGCGCGCGGTGGCGCTGTGGACGAGCACGTCCTTGTTCACCCATTCGATGGTGTCGCCGACCTTGGCCGAAATTTCGGCCGGCACAAACACCAGATTTTCCATGACGATCTGAATCGTCGCGGCATGCGCCGGGACGGCGATGATTGATAGCACGAGCGCAAGCAAGACATTCCGTCCCGACAACATGGCGTGCTCCTTACTTCAGACTCGCCAAGACGTGCTCGGCGTGCTGCTGATGGCCCTGGAAGATCTTCAGGCCGGTCTGCAGCAGGCTCTTCAGCTCGGGATTGGTCGCCGACGGAATCAACTGCGTCTCCAGCGCGGTATTGACCGTCTTGTGGTAGGCCACTTCGTTCGCAATATAGGCCTTGTCGTAGGCGGCGCCCTTCAGCTTGGCGAGCTCGGCGAGCTTGTCGGTCGACTGCTTGGACAACGCCTTGCTGGTGTCGTTATCTTCAGGCGTGACCTTGAGCTTCTTGACGAGGTCAAGCGCCTGCTTGTTCACGGCCTCATGGTCGCGCACCATGTCCCGCGCGAATTCCTTGACTTCCTTGTTGCTGGCCTTGCTCTCCGCCTGCTTGGCGGCGTTGATGTCGATCACGCCGGCGGTGTAGGCAATATGGGCGATCTGCGGATCGGTCGGCTTTGCCGCTTGCGCCATCGCGGCGCTGCTCAAGAGGCTCAGGGCGGCGATTGCCACGCTCAATCGGACGAACATGTTGGACACTCCTGTGACGCCGGTCGCGAGATGCGCGCCGGCCGGTTGTTGGTGCACAGGTGTTGGATGGCGCAGCCGCGCCGAGGTTCCCGGAATATTTATGCGGTATAACCGAGCCGCTGCAGCACGGCCTCGGTCAGCCGCTCGCAGCGCTTGCCGGCGAATGGAAACGCTTCCATCACGACCGGGCCGATCTTGCGTTCCACAGCATCGCGCAGCAGGTTGCGCGCGCGGTGCAGGCGGGTCTTCACCGTCTCCGGTTTGAGACCGAGAATTTCCGCCGTCTCCTCGACATTCATGCCTTCGATCACACGGGTGATGAAGACGAGTCGGAACGGCTCGGGCAGCTCATCGATGGCGTGCTCGACGACATGCTGGATTTCACGTTGAGCCATGGATTTTTCCGGGTCCTCGGACGAGGCGAGGGGAAAGGGAATGATCTGCGCTTGCGGCGCATTCTTCTCCAGCTCCGACCATTCGACGCCTGGCCGCTGCCGGCGCAGCCGTCCCAACGCCTCGTTCATCGCGATCCGCGACAGCCAGGTGGAGAGGCTGGAATCGCCGCGGAACTGTTCGAGATGGGTGAAAGCGCGCACATAGGTGTCTTGCACTACGTCCTCGGCTTCGGCATCGTTGCGCAGGATGCCGCGCGCCAGCCGGTAGAGCCTGCGGTTGTTCGCCTGCATGATCGCGCGCACGGCTGCCTCGTCGCGCGAAAGCGCGCGGCGGACCAGTTCGGCGTCATCCGGGCCGGTGGGGACGGATTTGGTGGTGGGTGCGTGGCGCATGCTGGCTCCACTGTCACATATGTTGGCTGGCGATTGGATGCGACAGAGGGCCCGGGGTTCCCAAAAAACCGATAAAAATTTCTCTGCCGTGTCAGTAGCCTACAGGTCGGCCAAAGCCGGCGGCCGCGCATAGGCGTGGGCATCCAGCGCGTCGAGAAAGACGCGCACCTTGGCCGGCACGAACTGCCGCGTCGGCAGCAGCGCGTGCACGTTGAGGGGCTCGCAGACATGGTCGGGCAGCAGCCGCCGCAGCAGTCCGGCCTCGCAGGCCGCCTTGGCATAAGTCGCGGTCACCCGGATCACGCCGTGGCCGGCCAGCGCGGCCTGCAGCCGCACATGCGCGTTGGAACTGACCAGCCGCGCCTTCTGCACGTCGAGATGCTCGACCGTACCCTCGGGCGTCGTGATCGCCCAGGGTGCATCGCTCGGGCCTGTCAGCAGCGGGAATTTCGTCAGGTCGGCCCAGCTCGTCGGCTCGCCCAGCCGCTCCAGCAGGGAAGGCGCCGCGAACAGGCCGCGCTCCAGCGAGAACATGCGGCGGATGATGATGTTGTTGGAGGGCAATGGCGCCTCCAGCATGGCGAAGACGATGTCGTAATTCTCCGCCACGGGACTGACGATGTCGTGCTCGACGTCGATCCGGATCGTCAGCTCCGGATAGCGGCTCATCAATTCGCAGGCCACAGGGCCGGCATGATGCGCGCCGAATTCGTAGGGCGCCTTGATGCGCAGGACGCCGGCAACCGACGAGCTCATCGCCAGCGCTTCGCTGCGGGTGTCGTGCAGGGCGGCGAACAGCGGTTGCACCCGGCGGAAAATGGTCTCGCCGGCGTCGGTCAGGCGCAAATGCCGCGTGGTGCGCTCGATCAGCCTGATGCCGAGATTGCTTTCCAGTCGCTGCACTGCAGCGCTGAGGCTCGATTTGGGATGACCCAGCACGCGCGCGGCAGCGGAAAATCCACCGTGCTGGACGACTTCGCAGAATAATTCCCAGTCGCGCCATTCCATGGGCTCGATTGTCCATCCAGCCGTACGCTGTGTCCAGTGGGAACCGGCTTTCGATGCCGGCCCGATGACCTACCCTGAGCGCAAATCTCGAAGGGAGGGAAAGAAATGGCTGCAAAGGACGTGGCGAATGACGACGGCATTTTCCTGCGCAATTCCTGGTATGTCGCGGCCTGGAATCACGAGCTGATCGACGGCAAGAAGCTGGCTCGCACGATCCTGGAGAAGCCGATCGTGCTCTATCGCGGCGCCAGCGGACGGGTCGTCGCGCTCGACGACCGCTGCTGTCATCGCGCTGCGCCGCTGTCGATGGGGCGCGTCGAAGGCGACGATATCAGGTGCATGTATCACGGCATGAAATTCGCCGCCGACGGCAAGTGCATCCAGATCCCCGGCCAGGACATCATTCCCGCCAAGCTCGGCGTGCGCAGCTATCCCGTGGTCGAAAAGTACAATCTCATCTTCATCTGGACCGGCGATCCTGAAAAGGCGGATCCGAAACTGGTCCTCGACTATCCGCCGCTCGCCGATCCGAAATGGCGCGGCTTGCCGGGCTACATGCATTACAAGGCCAACTGGCTATTGATCGTCGATAACCTCAGCGACTTCGCGCATCTCGCTTTCGTGCACACCAACACGCTCGGCGGCTCCGAGGAATACGCTTACAAGACCAAGCCGGTCGCGATCGAGAAGCTGGACGACGGCTTTCGCGTCGAGCGCTGGCATATGAATGCCGAGCCGCCACCCTATCACAAGAAGGTCATTGCCAACAAAACCGACAAGATCGATCGCCGAAATATCGGCCGCATGATCATCCCCGGCATCTTCACGCTCGACACGACATTTGCGCCCGCAGGCCAGGGCGTCGAGAAGGGCGTGCAAGTCCCGGGCACGCGGCAATACCGCAATGCGCAGTTCATGACGCCGGAGACGCGCTCGACCACGCACTTCTTCTGGAATTATCTGCACGACTTCGACATCGACAATCCCAACATCGCCTTGTCGCTTCGCCATTCGCTGGAAGAAGGTTTTAATGAGGACAAGGATATCATCGAAGCGCAGCAGAAGGTGTTCGACGCCGACCCGGACTATCAGCTGCTCGCCATCGGCGCCGATGCGCCACTGACTTATTTCCGCTGGCTGTTTTCAAAGAAGATCGAAGCGGAGCGGGCCGCCGCCACGGCGGCAAAGTCGGCCGCATAAGGTGCTCGTCATGCCCGGGCAAAAGCACGAAGCGCGTCTTCGCCAGGTGACCCGGGCATCCACGTCTTACTTTGACGTGGGCGCGCAAAGACGTGAATGGCCGGGACAAGCCCGGCCATGACGAAAAAGTGGGGTTATCGCGAGCCTACTTCGCCGCGACCACCATGATCTCGACCTTGTACTGCGGCGCTGCGAGCTGCGCTTCGACCGTGGCGCGCGCCGGCGTATTGCCCTGCGACACCCAGGCGTCCCACACCGCGTTCATCTCCGCAAAGTTCTTCATGTCGGTGATGTAGATGTTCGCCGAGAGCAGCTTCGTCTTGTCGCTGCCGGCCTTGGCCAGATGGCCGTCAATGATCGAGAGAATCTCCTTGGTCTGGTCGGTGACGCTGCCGCCGGCGGTCTTGTTGGCGACGACTCCCGCCAGATAAACCGTATTGCCGTGCACCACCACCTGGCTCATGCGCGGACCAGTCTCGAAACGCTGAATGCTCATATTTTCTTTTCTCCTTGGGAAAGGCGGCCCCTGTTAGCGCAGCATGCGGTCGCGCGCCACTGCGCAAATTGCAGCACTGATCTCAAGGAAACTTCTTGAAAAAAGCCCAGATGGTCTCGGCGCCATCGATGTCGCGGTTCTGGGGCCCCAGGAAGGTATTCGCGAGCCGCGGGAAGCGGGCGTCGGGGTTTCCGGGCATGCGGTGGCCGCCGTCGTTGACGCGGTAGAGCACAACGTCGCGACCCGGCGGGCATTTTGAATCGATCCGCGTCACCGTAGAGCGCTCGGCGGGATCGCGATGGGCGAGATCGGTCGCCGACGCATCGGCTGCCTCACAGCCATTGATCTTGCGCCAGAAGCCGAGCGTCTTCTCCACCGACCAGAACCCGTCCACGGCGAAGCGGCTGGTGCCGCGGCCGCCCTTGTAGGGCACCAGCGGATCGGCGGTGCCGTTCATCATCAGCATCGGCACCGGCCGTGCGGGGCGGCAGGGATTGGCGGATTGATCGGTCAGGTTGATGACGACGCTGGCAGCCGCCGCGAACAGGTCGGCGCGTTTGCAGACCATCGTCATGGTCATGGCGCCGCCGTTGGAAATGCCCGTGATGTAAATGCGCTTCGGGTCGGCGCTGCCGTCCGCCACCAGTTTGTCCACCAGCTTTGCGATGAAGGCGACGTCGTCGGTGCCGTGCGGCGGGATGCGGCCGGCGCGCAGACTGGTCGGGCGCAGATCGGCCCAGGAATGGTTGAGCCCGTCGGGAAACACCACGGCAAAACCTTCGCGCTTGGCCACCATTGGCCACGCCGTGCGCGTGATCATGTCGGCGCCGGTCTGGGTGTTGCCATGGAGCACGATGACCAGCGGCGCGGGCTTGGTGTCAGGCAGGCGCACGGTGTAGTGGCGCGTCACGCGGCCGATCGCGATAGTGTCGGCCGCCGCTGCGTTCGCGCCGGTCAAGACAAGCAGCAATACAAGGAAGCGGATCATGCGCGGCTCGCGGCCAATGGCTTGCTTCCATTGCATCACGCCGCTGAGGGCAGATCAACCGATCCGCGCGCCCATCGCGATTATGTCACCGCCTTCGCTGCCGCCCGGCCGGCATTGCGGCCGGAGAACAGGCAGCCGCCGAGGAAGGTCCCTTCCAGGGAGCGGTAGCCGTGCACGCCGCCGCCACCGAAGCCTGCCGCTTCGCCGGCTGCATAGAGCCCCCCGATAATCTTGCCGTCCTGGCCGAACACGCGGCAGTCGAGATCCGTCTCGAAGCCGCCCAGTGTCTTGCGGGTGAGGATGTTCAGCTTCACCGCGATCAGCGGGCCCTGCTTGGGATCGAGAATGCGGTGCGGCTTGGCGGTGCGGATCAGCTTGTCGCCGATATAGCGGCGCGCATTGTGCAGGTTCATCACCTGCGCATCCTTGACATAGGGGTTGTCGATCTCGCGGTCGCGCGCCTCGATCTGAGCCTTGATGTGGTCGAGCTTGAGCAGATCGCTGCCGGCGAGCTTGTTCATGGCGGCGACGAGGTCCGAAAGATTGTCGCGCACGATGAAGTCGACGCCATGCTGCTTGAAGGCTTCCACCGGGGCAGGGGCGCCCTTGTTGGTGGCGCGCCTGAGGGTCATGCGCCAGCTTTTTCCCGTGAGATCGGGATTCTGCTCGGAGCCGGAAAGCGCAAACTCCTTCTTGATGATGCTTTGGGTCAGGATAAACCACGAATAA
>DATEJC010000168.1:0-3522 GCA_035278345.1 Bradyrhizobium sp.
CATGCAGATTTCGGCGACGGGATTTTCACCTTGCCCGAGCCGCCAGGCGAGCAGCTCCAGCATCGACTGGCTCGCCGCCACGCGCTGCGCCATGTCGACGATCTTGTGACGGATCACCTGATGCTGCGCGATCGGCTTGCCAAACGTCCTGCGCTCCCTGGCGTAGGCGATGGCCTCCTCGACACAGACACGGGCATAGGCCGTGCAGCTCGACGCCATGCCGATCCGCTCGCTGTTGAAATTCTGCATGATGATCTTGAAGCCGTGGCCCTCCTCGCCGATCAGATTCTCAACGGGCACGCGGCATTCGTCGAAATGCAGCGTCGCGGTGTCGGAGGCCCACCAACCCATCTTCTTCAGTTTTGTCCGCGACAAGCCCGGCGTGTCGCCGGGAACGAGCAGAAGACTGACGCCACTTGCGCCCTCGCCTCCGGTGCGCACGGCAACGGTGATATAGTCGGCGCGCATGCCCGAGGTGATGAAGGTCTTCTCGCCGCTGACGACATAATGGTCGCCGTCGCGCCGTGCCTTGGTGCGCAAATTCGCCACATCGGAGCCGCCGCTCGGCTCGGTGATCGCCAGCGCCGAAATCTTCTGGCCCGACAATATCTGCGGCAGCACCCGCGCCTTCACTTCGGCCCGCGCGGCGCGCGCGATCGGCGGCGAGCCGATGGTATGGCTCATCAGGCTTGAGGAAATGCCGCCGGCGCCGGCGCGCGCCAGCTCCTGCGACGCCACGATCTTCATGAACTGGTCGGCGGGCACGCCGCCATATTCTTCGGGGAAGCCGAGCCCGAGCAGCCCGACTTCGGCCGCCTTCACGTAAAGCGAGCGCGGAAACTCGCCGGCCTCATCCCATTCGCTGGCATAGGGCTCGATCTCACGCGCCACGAAGCGGCGCATCACATCGCGGAACGCCTCGTGTTCCCCGGTGTAGAACGGGCTCTGCGGCCGTGTGCGCTCCAGCATGGTGTCCTCCCGAAACTCCAAGGACGTTGCCTCGATTTGGCGGCGGCGCACTTGCGTCAAGCCGCTGCCAGTGCAGTCGGCGAATGCGCGAGCCGCTAAACGCAAGTATTGCAGCAAGGTAGCTCCAATGAATGGTATAGGATAGTCGCGAAAAACGCAGGGCGACGACAGATCGCCGGGTCTCGGGAGGCCGCCATGTCCATCCGCCACTACGACTGGATCGCCCATCACGGCCGCCGCACTCCGGGCAAGATCGCGCTGGTCGATCTCGCCAGCGGCCGCCGTCTCTCCTATGGCGAGCTCGACACGCGTGTCTCGCTTTTGGCCGGTCATCTTCGCGATGCGCTGAAGGTCAAGCGCGGCGACCGTGTCGCGGTGCTGGCGCTGAACACGACGGATATGATGGAGGTGCAGTTCGCCTGCTTCCGGGTCGGCGCGATTTTCCTGCCGCTGAACAACCGCCTCACCGTGCCGGAACTGCAGTTCATCGTCGGCGACGCCTCGCCTGTCGTGATGATCCATGATGACGACCTCGCCGAAACGGCGCTGGCCGTGGCGAAGCTCTGCAATGTTTCGGGCGTTCTGAAATTTGGTCCCGGCGGCTCCTATGAAGCCGGCATCGCCGCGGCCGAGCCGATCGATAGGTTCGAGGACGTCACACTCGATGACATCTCGACCATCATGTACACCTCCGGCACAACCGGCCTGCCGAAGGGCGCCATCATCACCCACGGCATGACGTTCTGGAATTGCGTCAACCTCGGCGGGCCCGCCTACATCACGCCATCCTCGATGCTGCTTACGGTGCTGCCGCTGTTCCACACCGGCGGGCTGAATTGCTACACCAACCCGGTGATGCATGCCGGCGGCACCGTGCTGATCATGCGCGCCTTCGACCCCGGCGCGGCCTTGAAGCTGATCAGCGATCCCGAGGTCGGCATCAACGTGTTCTTCGGCGTGCCCTCGATCTACCAGTTCATGGCGCAGCATCCGGCTTTCGCAGGCTCCGACTTCAGCCGGCTCATTGTTGGCGGCGTCGGCGGCGCGCCGATGCCGGTGCCGCTCTTGAAGGTGTGGGAGGCGCGCGGCGTGGCGCTGCAGCAGGGCTATGGCATGACCGAGACCTCGCCTGCGGTGATGGTGCTCGACAAGGAAGATGCCGCGCGCAAGGCCGGCTCCTCCGGCAAGCCGGTGCTGCATACGGAAGTGCGGATCGTGCGGCCCGACGGCAGCGATGCCGATATCGGCGAACTCGGCGAGCTCTGGGTCAAGGGCCCGAACGTCACACCCGGCTACTGGAACCGGCCGGACGCCAACACATCCTCCTTCACCGACGGCTGGCTGCACACGGGCGATGCGACGCGGATCGACGAAGACGGCTTCTACTACATCGTCGACCGCTGGAAGGACATGTACATCTCCGGCGGCGAGAACGTGTATCCGGCGGAAGTCGAGAGCGTGCTGCATCAACTCCCCGCCGTCGCGGAGGCTGCCATCATCGGCATCCCCAACGAGCAATGGGGCGAGGTCGGGATGGCCGTCGTCGCGGTGAAACCGGGGCACACGCTGACGCCGGTGGAGATCCACGCGCATTGCGCCGCCAATCTCGCTAAGTTCAAATGCCCTCGGCTGGTCGAATTCGTCGATGCGCTGCCGCGCAATGCGACGGGCAAGATCCACAAGCCGACGCTGCGCCAACAGTTCAACGTGGCGAAGCCGACGGATGCGAGCGCTGCGGCGTCGTAGCTGCTTTCTCTTCGCCTCTCCCCGCTTTTACGGGGAGAGGTCGGATTGCGAAGCAATCCGGGGCGAGGGGTCGCCGCGAGGCCGACTGCGTGGATAGACCCCCTCACCCCGACCCTCTCCCCGCAAGAGCGGGGCGAGGGAGAAGATCACCCCCGCAAAAACAGCGCGAACGGTTCCTCCACCGTCTTGCGCAGGTGCTCGCGGTAGGTCGCGTAGTTCGCATCCTCCTTGGTGACGCGGCCGAGCGTCGGCTTTGCGATCAGCTTGATCGGCAGAAACGCGATGGGCGCTGCGATCGGCGTCAGAAGCGAGCCGCGGCCGGCGAGCAGCGTGGTGATGATGCCGTACATCTCGCCCAGAATGGTCGGGCGCGAGACCGTGATCAGGCGGTGCTGGCCGTGGCGGTTGGTGACGAGATAGATGTGGCCGGACTGGTTGGGCACCGCCACCTCGCCATACTGGGTATAGGCGGCATCCAGCCTTTCGCCTTCGCGGAACACCAGCGATGACGAAGGCCCATCCCAGGCGATGTCGGTGCGATAGGCGTAGATCGTCTCCTTGTCGCCGAAGGACGGCCGCACCGTGATGTAGGTGCCTTCCAGCCACGTCACCGCACGACGCGAATAAGCGCCGAGGCCATCGGGCGACACCTCGCCGTTGACGACAGCCGGAGGCGGGGCTGCGTCGGCGCCCTTGCCCTTGCGCAAGGAAACGCCGAGCGCCTGCTCCAGCCGGACGGTGGTGGCGAGCGTAAACGGCCGGCGGCCGCCAAGCACTTTCTCCAGCGTCGACAGGCTGAGCTTGGCC
>DATEJC010000169.1:0-13324 GCA_035278345.1 Bradyrhizobium sp.
GCTGACGCGCAACGCCGACATGGCGTTGTACCGCGCCAAGTCGGATGGCGGCGGCGTGCATCGCTTCTTCGAGCGGGAGATGGATCTGCAGGCGCAAAGGCGCCGCGACATGGAGCGCGACCTGCGCGCCGCGTTCGCCAATGGCGAGTTCGAGCTTCACTATCAGCCGCTGGTCGATATCGCCGCCAATCGCATCAGTGGTTTTGAATCGCTGCTGCGCTGGCGTCATCCGGACAAGGGCATGGTGTCGCCGGCCGAATTCATCCCGGTTGCCGAAGATATCGGGCTGATCGTCTCGCTCGGCGAATGGGTGTTGCGCGAAGCCTGCACGGAAGCCGCGAAATGGCCGGCGGGGATCAAGGTCGCCGTCAACCTGTCGCCGGTACAGTTCCGCAGCCGCAACCTGGTGCAGGCAGTGGTCTCGGCGCTCGCGCATTCCGGCCTGTCGCCGCGCAGGCTCGAACTTGAGATCACCGAGACCGTGTTCCTGGCGGAGACCGAAGCCAATCTCGCCATCCTGCATCAGCTGCGCGAGCTCGGCGTCGGCATATCCATGGATGATTTCGGCACCGGCTATTCGAGCCTGAGCTATCTGCGCAGCTTTCCCTTCGACAAGATCAAGATCGACCGCTCCTTCGTGAAGGATCTGGCCAAGCGCAGCGATTGCGTGGCGATCGTCCGCGCGATCTCGGGGCTCGGGCGCAGTCTCAACATCACCACCACGGCCGAAGGCGTCGAGACGACCGATCAGCTCGACTGGCTGCGCGCCGAGGGCTGCAACGAGGTGCAGGGCTTTCTGTTCAGCGCGGCGCGGCCCGCGGGCGAGATCGAACGGCTGCTGGCGGATTTCGACAAGCGCGCTTGCAAAGCGGCGTGAGCACTTCGCTCACTTCTGCGCGAAGGCGTCGTAGACCAGCTTCTTGAAGGCGGGCGTGATGCGCCCGCGCTCGTTCTGGGTCTGCTCCATCATGATGTAGATCATGTCGAGCTTGGGATCGATGCCGAAATAGGTGCCGCTGCCGGAATCCCATTTCAATTCGCCGATCGATCCCGCCGGCGGCGGCTTTGCGTTTCCCGGATCGGTGCGCACGGCGATGCCGAGGCCGTAACCGAAGCCATCGCCGGGGAAATAGAAATAGTCGCGGTCGACGCCCGAGCCCGGCCCGATGTGGTCCGTCGTCATCGCCTTGAACGAAGCGGAGCTGAGAAAGCGCTTGCCGTCCACCTTGCCGCGATTGAGCAGCATCTGGGCGAAGCGCGCGTAGTCCTTGATCGTCGTGACCAGGCCGCCGCCGCCGGATTCCCACTCGGGGTGGGCGAGGCGATCGCGTTCGGCTTCGAGCAGGATCGTGTCGCTGGGCAATGGCCGCGCCATTCGTGCGCGCTCGTCCGGCGTAGTCAGCACGAATTTGGTGCTGGTCATGCCGAGGGGGACGAAGATGCGCTGCTTCATGAATTCGTAAAGCGTCTGCCCGGAGATGACCTCGATGACCCGGCCGAGGACATCAGTCGAATGGCCGTAGCGCCACAGCGTGCCGGGCTGGCGCGCCAGGGGCAGTCTGGCGATGCGCTCGGCAAATTCCCTGTTGTCGAAATGACCGGCGAAGATGTTCGCGTCCTGGTAGGCCTTCTCGATCCATCTGCCGCCGATGTAGTCGTAAGTGATCCCTGAGGTGTGACGCATCAGATCCAGGATCGTGATGGGACGGACCGGGGGCACCAGCTCGATCGCCACGGTGCCGTCCGGCTTCGTCACTTCCATTCCCACCTTCACACCGGCAAAGGACGGGATGTACCTCGACAGGGGATCGCCGAGCGCAAGCTTGCCGTCGTCGATCAACAGCATCGCGGCGAGGCAGGTGAGCGGCTTGGTCATGGAATGGATGGCAAAGATCGTGTCCGGGCTCATCGCAGTCCCGGACTGAACATCCTGCACGCCGAAGGTCTTCAGATAGAGAGGGCGGCCATGCTGCTGGATCAGGATGACGGCGCCCGGCAGTTTTCCGGTTGAGACCTCGTTGGCGAAGAAGGCCGTGACGGCCTCCAGCTTGTCCGGCGCGGGGGCGGGGGCAGCGGCGCTGCGGGCTTGGCCGAGCGCGCCGGTGGTCAGCGCGCCGCAAATGGCCATTGCACTGAGAACGACGCCAAGGCGCTTCATCCCGGTTTCCTCCCCCGACGCATCAAGATCGGAAGGGGCCGTGTCCGTCAATCAGACGGAAGTTGCCTAGAACCGCGTCACGATGTCCGAAAGCGACGGGCGAGGGCGATCCTCGCTGGCCTTCGTTACATTGCCGATATGGATGAGGCCGACGAGCTTCTCGTCCGGCTTCAGGCCAAAGCCATCGAGCACGTCGCGGTCGAAAGCGAACCAGCCCGTCAGCCAGCAGGCGCCATAGCCGAGTGCGGTCGCGGCGGTGACGATGTTCATGGCGCTGGCGCCGGCGGACAATTCCTGCTCCCAGGCCGGTACCTTCGGATGCGGCCTGGTGAAGCTGACGACGCCGATCACCAGCGGCGCATCGGTGAGGCGCTTCTTCTCCACCTCGATTTCGGCTGCGGAAGCCTGCGGGTTCTTCTTCGCAAAGACGCCGGCGATGACTTCGCCGCCGCGGATACGTGCATCGCCCTCGAACACGATGAAGCGCCAGGGCGCGAGCTTGCCGTGGTCGGGCACGCGTGCGCCGATGGTCAAGATGGTGTCGAGTTCGGCGGGCGAGGGGCCTGGGCCGGTCATCTCGCGCGGCTTCATCGAGCGGCGGGTCTTCAACAGTTCAATGGCGTCGGGCACGGCAACTTCCTTGTGCGTTCGGGCTATAGCCACGCAGATAGGCATGCGGCAAGGCGCGCGGAAGAAAGTTTAGACCGATTGTGAGTCGGTCAGGCCTTTCCGCGCGCCCGCTTGATGTCCGGCGGCGTCGCCTCGTCGAGGAGCGCGGCGATCGCCTCCGCAGTCGGCGACACCTTCTGGCCCTCGCTGCCGAGACGGCGCACCGAGACCGAATGCGTCTCGGCCTCCTTCTTGCCGACCGCCAGGATCGCGGGGATTTTCGCCAGCGAGTGCTCGCGGACCTTGTAGTTGATCTTCTCGTTGCGCAGATCGATCTCGACTCTTAAGCCGGCGCGGCGCGCCGCTTCCACGACCTGCTTGGCGTATTCGTCGGCTTCCGAGGTGATGGTGGTGACCACCGCCTGCACCGGCGCGAGCCAGAGTGGGAAGTTGCCGGCATAGTGCTCGATCAAAATGCCGATGAAGCGCTCCATCGAGCCGCAGATCGCACGATGCACCATGACCGGCACCTTCTTGCCGCCGTCGGCATCGATGTAGAACGCGCCGAACCGTTCCGGCAGGTTGAAGTCGACCTGCGTGGTGCCGCACTGCCAGTCGCGGCCGATGGCGTCGCGCAGCACATACTCGAACTTCGGCCCGTAGAACGCGCCTTCGCCCGGGTTGATCGAGGTCTTGATGTAATTGCTCTGCGACTGGATCTGATTGAGCACGGTCGCCATCACGCGCTCGGCGTGATCCCACATCGCATCGGTGCCGACGCGCTTCTCGGGGCGCGTTGACAGCTTCACAGTGAGCTCGCCCGTGAAGCCGAAATCGGCATAGGTCGACAGGATCAGGTCGTTGATCTTGAGGCACTCGTCCGCAAGCTGCTCTTCGGTGCAGAACACATGCGCGTCGTCCTGCGTGAAGCCGCGCACGCGCATCAATCCGTGCATGGCGCCCGACGGCTCGTAGCGATGCACCACGCCGAATTCGGCGAGACGCAAGGGCAGATCGCGGTAGCTCTTCAACCCATGCTTGAAGATCTGCACGTGGCCCGGACAGTTCATCGGCTTCAGCGCGAACCAGCGCTTGTCCTCGGCCTCGTCGCCGGCCGACTGCGCCGCGAACATGTTTTCGCGGTACCAGTCCCAGTGCCCGGAGGTCTCCCACAGCACCTTGTCGAGGATCTGCGGCGCATTGACTTCGCTGTAATCGCCGGTGAGGCGGCGGCGCATATAGGCGATCAGCTGCTGGAAGATGGTCCAGCCCTTCGGGTGCCAGAACACCACGCCCGGGCCTTCCTCCTGGAAGTGGAAGAGGTCGAGCTCGCGGCCGAGCCGGCGGTGGTCGCGCTTCTCGGCTTCCTCGATCTGCTTCAAATACGCGTCGAGCTCTTCCTGCTTGGCGAAGGCCGTACCGTAGATGCGTGTCAGCATCGGGTTGTTGGAATCGCCGCGCCAGTAGGCGCCTGCCACTTTCATCAGCTTGAATGCATTGCCGATCTTGCCGGTCGAGGTCATGTGCGGGCCGCGGCAGAGGTCGAACCAGTCGCCCTGGAAATAGATCTTGATCGGCTCATCGCCGGGAATGGCGTCGACCAGCTCGACCTTGAAGTTTTCTCCCTTGTCGCGGAACACCTGCTTCGTCTTGGCGCGATCCCAGACCTCCTTGGTAAAAGGCTGGTCGCGCGCGATGATCTCGCGCATCTTCTTCTCGATGGCGGCAAAGTCTTCCGGCGTGAACGGCTCGTTGCGGAAGAAGTCGTAATAAAAACCGTTCTCGATCACGGGGCCGATGGTGACCTGCGTGCCCGGCCAAAGCGACTGCACGGCTTCGGCCAGCACGTGCGCACAGTCGTGCCGGATCAATTCCAGCGCGCGCGCGTCGTCACGGGCGACGAATTCGATCTTCGCGTCGTTCTCGATAGGGTCGTTGAGATCAAACAGCGTGCCATCCAGGGCCATCGCCACGGTTCGCTTGGCCAGGGAGGGCGAAATGCCCTTGGCGATATCGAGGCCGGTGGTGCCTTTGGGGAATTCGCGCCTGGCGCCGTCGGGGAAGGTAACGTTGACCTTGTTCACGGGCTCGACGGGCTTCAGATTCGTCAGGCTGTACTTGAAATCGCTCATCAGTCTCTCCTGTGGCTCACTCCTGCGAACGAACGCAGGTAAGCGGGAACTGGGCCCGGTATAGCAGGCGATTCGGGCCTTGCAATCGGTGATTCTCGGGAAATTCAAGGCGAAACACGGCCGTTTGATGGGGTCGTCCGGAAGGAGCGATCTCATCCGGCCGCACCAGGTAGCTCGCGCCGGACTTGCAGATTTGTGACAGCGTCCGTTGATGCCAGCATTTCCTGCCGCCAACGGTTGCTGCGGGAGGCGCGGCTTGTTAGCGTCACAAATCGGCTTGGCCGCCGTGGTCCGAAGATCCCCATGACGTTGCGCGCCTTTTTCGTCGTCGTTCTCATCCTGCTCGGCGCGCCGGCGTCGGCTGCGCCCAATCCCGTGCGGCGCGCGCCCGCGGCTGCGCCGCCGGCACCGATGACGTTCTACGTCGTCAAGGGCGCGCCGGACACTTGCGGCCGCGGCTGCGACAGCTGGATCGCGGTGGAGGGGCAGGTCGATGGCGCCGCTGCGGTGCGCTTCAAGAAATTCCTGCACGCGATCGGCAATCGTGATCTGCCGATTTATCTCGCTTCGCCCGGCGGCAATCTCGATCAGGCCCTTGCCATGGGCGCGATGCTGCGCGAACGCCGCGCCACCGCGCGGGTCGGGCGCACGGTGGTCAGCGAGTGCGGTTTCGAGGCGCAGGACAGCGCGGCTTGCGTGAAGCTGAAACAATCGGGCCGCGTGCTGCGCGGCGACATCTTCACGCGCAATGCGAACTGCAATTCGGCGTGCCCCTATCTGCTGCTCGGCGCGACCACGCGAGAGGTCGCCCCTGATGCGCTGCTGGCGGTGCATTCGGCGAAGGTGGTAGTGCATTTTCGCGGCGATGTGCAGCCGCCTGCCGAGGTGCGCGCCGCGGCGAACCTGCGCGGCCGCGAACGCGCCGACCGCATGCTGTCGGCCTACATCGCCAAAATGGGTGCGGATGTCGGCCTGTTCGACCTTGCCCGCTCCATCAAGTTCGAAAGCCAGCATGTGCTGACGCGTGAGGAGATCTCGCGCTTTGGCATCGACCGGCGCGATCTCGCGGAGACGCCGTGGAAGTTCGAGAACAGCGTCCGCAGCATGGTGAGCAAGGTCGCTGCCGTGCGCGAGGAGGGCGGCAAATCCTGGCGGCTGTCGCAATGGCGGATCATCTGCACCTCGAACGAGCAATTCGAACTGAATTTCCAGCGGCCGGCGCTTACCGCAGGCTCGACCTTGCCGACGGTCGCGATCTCGGGCGTGGCCCCGACGCCGCAGCACTTCAGCTGGCCACCGGTGAAATTGCAGGGTTTCGAAATCTGGGGAATGCGCGTGACGCCCGCGTCAGTGCAGGGTCTGGCCGCCATGCCGCAGTTCGAATTCATGGAATCGGTGCAAGCCGCCGATGGCAAACGCGTGGCGCGGGCCGCCAAATTTTCCACAGAGGGCCTTGCCGGCGCGCTGACCACACTGGCGGCGACCTGTCCGCCGCCGAAGAACATGGCGCTACGGCAGACCGTCGGCGCGCGTGAGAGTGCTGTGAAATAATCGCAAGGCGGGCTCTTTCATACCGCAATCCTTCGGCTTACATGCGCCCGCATGGAAAATCGCTCCGCTTCCGCCCGTCGCTTCGCTCCCACGGCCCTGATGCTCGGCAATGTCGTCACCGGCTGCGCGGTGCTGGCGCCGGCAGGCATGCTGAAGGAATTGTCCGAGGGGCTCGACGTCAGCATCCGCACTGCGGGGCTTCTGATCACGTTCGGCGCCGTCGTGCTGTGCGTGGGATCGCCGGTGACGGCCTGGCTGACTAGCCGAATCGAGCGGCGCAGGCTGCTCGCGATGACGCTGGCGGTCCTGGCGGTGACCAACATCGTTTCGGCCTTTGCGCCTGATTATGCCAGCCTGCTGGCGCTTCGGCTGTTCATGCTCGCCATCGGCGTGATCTACACGCCGCAGGCCGCTGGCACTGCGGCGATGATCGTGCCGGAAAAGAAGCGCGGCTCGACCATCGCCTATGTCTTCCTCGGCTGGTCCCTGGCGGCTGCGGTGGGCCTGCCGCTGATCACGCTCGTCGCCCACCATTATGGCTGGCGGGCGGCCTATGGCGGCATCGGCGCGCTCGGCGTCATCAGCTTCCTGCTGTTGATGTGGCGCTTGCCGCGCGGGCTGTTCGGCGCGGCAGTGGAGCTGCGGACCTGGCTGGATCTCGCACGCAACCGGCTGGTCGTTTTGTTGCTTTTGATCACCACGCTCTACATGTCCGGCCAGTTCGTGATCTTCACCTTCATGGGGCCGCTGCTCGAAAAACTCAGCGGCGCGAGTGCGGATGCCATTGGGTTCACATTCGCGCTCTACGGCGCGTTCGGTTTCATTGGCGTTGCGATCGCGACCCGCATCGTCGACGGGTGGGGCGCCTGGCGCACCTCGGTGCTGTTCCTTGCGTTGGTGCTTGCCGGCGTCACCGGCTGGGCGATCAGCGCCGGCAACTATCTGCTGATGGCCGTTTCGGTCGCGGTGTGGGGATCGGGCTTTGCCGCCTCCAATTCGATGCAGCAGGTGCGCCTGGTCGCCGCCGCGCCGCCGATGGCGTCCGCATCCGTCTCTCTGAACACCTCCGTGCTCTATATCGGCCAGGCGATCGGCTCGGCCGTCGGCGGCATCCTGTATGGCCGGGACATGCTGTACGGCACGGGCTATGTGGCGACGGCCTTTCTGGTGGCGGCCCTGTCGATCGCCATCGCGACCCGGCCACGCCCGGCCCGGTAGGGGCGAGGGCAACCTGCAACGTGACAAGACGGCCCGCTCATGCTTTCCTCAGCCCTCAGGGAGGGGCGGGGGCGTATTTCGTCGCATTGCCTTTCCATCCTCTTGGGGTCAGGACGAAAGCGAAGCGAGATGAAGAAGATTCTGGTGCTTGCCGCGGTGCTGTATTCCGCCGCCGCCATTGCGCAGACCAGCGAGCCGGCCAAGCAGCCGATGGTCGGCGACAAGCCGCTGGTGCAGGTCAAGCCGAAGGGCGGGGCCAAATCCAAGGATGCTGCCAAGGACGCGCCGCCTGCGGATGCGGCCAAACCGGCAAAGTCTGCCAAGGCCGCGCCCGGCAAGCCGAAGTCGATGGCGCAGCGGCTGCAGGCCTGCCTCGAGATCGACGACGGCACCAAGGACCGGCTCAATTGCTATGATGCGGTCATCGCGCCGAAGCCCAATCCGAAGGCGAAAGCCCCCACGAAATCCGTCACCGAGTGCAGCGGCTTCAAGGATGAGGAAGAACGGCTGACCTGCTTCAACGGCTTTGTCGAGAAGCTGCCGAAACTGCCGTCCTGAGCTGGAGAAACGGGATCGCGGGGATCAGTCGCTGATCCGCGTCAGGATCGCCCTGAAGGCGACGCCCGGCAGCTGCAGCGCCGTGCCTTCGAAATCGACCATGTCGCCGTTCTGGATCCCCTTGAGCGTCAGGGTGATCATGTCTGTCCCGAACAGCGGCCGGAACGCCGGATCGGGATTGTGCCGCTGGGTCGATACCTTGACCTGGATGCCGTCGTCCTTGTCCACGTAATTGCCGATGAAGGCAAAGGCGGAATTGCCGCCGCGCAATTTGCCTGCCGTGGCGTAGATCACGCCGGTGCCGGTGCCGTGGACAGTGTGAAACTCGACCTTGTACAAGCCTTCGCGCAAATTCATCCCCGGCAGCAAAACACGCCCAAATCAAACGCATTCAATAAAGGTTGCAGCCTAGAGTGCGCGCGACAGGCGGACAATGCCCGGCGCCGTCTTTGCCGGGGACATGCACATCACATTTTCAGGCGGTGCTGCGTCGGCGAGCGTTGTACAGCTAGCGGCTCGAAGCGGATGGTGCGCTTGCGACGCGCGTCGGCGGCGCCGCCATCTTGACCAGCACGTCCTTGACCGGATGCTCGGTCCAGGCCTGCGTCACGTAGCTGCGATGGGTGATGCCGTCGCGCGTCTGCACGAACACGACGCTGCCGGGCCGCAGCGGGCCGTCCATTTCCTCGCGGTAGGAGATGCCCTTTTCGCGCAGCATCGCCATCAATTCCATGTCGCGCCGCTTGGTGTAGCGGGTATAGGAGCTGACGAAGAAGCCGCCGCGGTTGTTCTCGATCCAGGAGGCGAATTTGTCGAGCTCGCCATAGACGGCATCGAGCAGGATCACGCCGGCGACGCGCTTGGTGATGCCGCCGACCTCGAGGCTCCAGGCCGTCGGCAGGAAGCCGCCACTATAGCCGACGATCACGATCGGCATGTTGGCGAAGGTCTTTGCAGAGCTGGGATCGCCATAGAGGCGGGCGAGGTGAGTCGCCGATTCATCCATGAAGCGCTTGAATCCGTTCGGCTGCCAGAACTTGCCGGCGCTGGAGTCGGCGGCATCGACGGCCATTTGCGGCGCAAGCAGCACGGCGTTGACGCCGGAGTCGGAGATTTGTTGCGGCACCAGCTGACGGTCGCGCACGTCGCGCTCCAGCGTTGCGCCATTGCCGTGGAAGAACACCACGATCACGCCGGGCCGCTTCGCGTCGAAATGCTCAGGCACATGCACCAGCACACGGCTGTCGTTGTAGGTTTCGTCCTGCCAGTAGACCTTGCCGGAGTAGCTGCGATGGCCCTTGCGATCGCCGCTGGAAACATTGAGAAACGCCGCTTCCGAGCGCGGGTTCTCTCCGAAATAGGGGAAGGCGGAGGATTTCATGCTGATGAGCGTGGTCAGGTCCTCGCGCGGGCGCTCCAGTGGCAGCGTCGGCGCATAAGAGGCGACGCGATACGACGAGGGCGCAGGATCGGCGGTGATCTTCTCGGTGCGCACCGTACGCTGGCGCGGCGGCTCAGCGCGCGCGATTTCGCTCCGCGACGGCCATTTGATGCTTTCGGACTCGCTGGGGAAGCGATCCTTGAACTGCGGGGCGGGGAAGCGGTCTTCGAACGTGTCGCCACCGCTTGCATGCGCGTTCGCCGCGAGCGTGCCGGCAGGGGGCGCCTTGCCACATTGAGCGAGCAGTGAGGAGAGCGGCACGAGGGCGGCAAGGACGACCATCACGCGCCAGCGCGGCGACATGCCAAACGGCATCGCCCGTACAGCGCGTTCACGCGTCGTCGATTTCGGATCGACCCCGACCATCCACCCCCCAAAAAACCACCGAGCGGCAAATTGGGCCGGCCGGTGTTTAGGCGACGTTAAACGTCCGAAACTCCCCATCCGGACATCAGGAACCTGACCACGGAATCGTGTCCTGATTGTGGGAAGCGCCTTTTTGTCTTCGCATTGCTGGGGATGCTCAAGCGGTCGCCGGAGTTTAGGTATCTTGATACCTAAGCCGAAGTTTGATTTAAACCTTTGTTAACGTTGCTTGAACTGGTGGGCGCGAGCCTGCACGATCGATGCGGATCCCGGGCGCGATGCCCCAGAGGTGTGGACCGACATGGCGGCATCAGAAGCGGGCGGGGCGGCCTTGCACGGCGGGCTCAAGGCAAGCAGCGGTTCGACGGTGTCGCTCTGGGTGGCAGCTGCCATCGTGGTCGCCGACATGGTCGGCGTCGGTGTCTTCACCAGCCTCGGTTTTCAGGTCAAGGACATCCCATCCGGCTTCTCCATCCTGCTCCTGTGGACGGTCGGCGGCATCGTGGCGCTGTGCGGGGTGTTTTCCTACGGCGAACTGAGCGCAATGTTTCCGCGCTCGAGCGGGGAGTACAATTTTCTCGGCCGCACCTATCACCCCGCGTTCGGCTTCGTCGCGGGCTGGGTCTCGGCGACCGTCGGCTTTTCCGCGCCCGTCGCACTCGCCGCCATGGCCTTCGGCGAATATGGCCGATCGATCCTGCCCGATGCGCCGCCATTGGCGATGGCCATCGCTGTGGTCTGGGCGGTTTCACTGGTGCAACTGACCGGCATCCGGCATTCCTCGACGTTCCAGATGATCGCCACCATCCTGAAGGTGGTGCTGATTATCGCCTTCCTGGCGTGCGGCTTCGTCATCGGCACGCCACAGCCGGTTTCCTTTGCGCCGCAGTCATCCGAACTCACCTACGTTCTCAGCGCGCCCTTTGCGATCAGCCTTGTCTTCGTGATGTATTCGTTTTCCGGCTGGAACGCGGCGACCTACATCATCGGCGAAATGAAGATGCCGGAGCGCAACGTGCCGCGCGCCATGCTGTTGGGCACGCTGATCGTGCTGCTGCTCTATGTGGCGCTGAACGCGGTGTTCCTGCACACCGCGCCGGTCGCCGATCTCGTCGGCAAGGTCGATGTCGCCCGCATCTCCGGCAGCCATATCTTCGGCGAGTTCGGCGGCCGCATCGTCGGCGGCATGATCTGCATCGGCCTGATCTCCTCGATCTCGGCCATGATGTGGATCGGTCCGCGCGTGATGATGACCATGGGCGAGGACATCCCGGCGCTGAAAATCTTCGCCCGCAAATCCCAAAGCGGCGCGCCGGCCTACGCCATCCTGTTCCAGGTGGCCGTGGCGAGCCTGATGCTGTTCACCCGCAGTTTCGAGGCAGTGCTGGAGTTCATCCAGTTCTCGCTGTTGTTCTGCTCGTTCTTCGTGGTGCTCGGCGTGATCAAGCTGCGCATCACCCGCCCGGACCTGCCGCGGCCCTATCGTTGCTGGGGATACCCGATCACGCCGCTGGTTTTCCTGCTCGTGACCGGTTTCATGATGTACTATCTTCTGACCACCCAGCCAAAACCGTCATTGCTTGGTTTATTGATCATGGTTTCAGGCCTGCTGATTTACGCCATTTTCCGCAAGCAATCTGGCAATGGCCCCGCGGCCGCACCTTCGGGTCGCGAATGAAACTGTTACGATCGCTCACGTCTGTCGCTTTCGCCGCTGCCCTGGCCTGGGCGGCCACAGGCCTTGCGCGCGCCGCCGAAGTCACTGCGGACGATACGGCCAGATTCCTCGCAGGGATGCAGCCGGCCGCCGACTCGCCCCTGATGCCACTGACCAGGGATCCGTCCTGGCAGCGCCACGCGAGATTCTTCGACCATGCGTTCGGCCAGCTCGAACAGCGTCAGCTCTCGCGCATCCGCGCATGGTCGGAGACCCAGCTCGCCGCGCCCAAGCCGACCATGTTCTACATGTTCTCCGGGCCGGACTTCCTCTATGCCAACGCCTTCTATCCCAAGGCGACCACTTATGTGCTGAGCGCGCTGGAGCCGACGGGGCAGGTGCCCGACCTCACAAGACTGCCGCGCGGCGGCATGGGGGCTGCGCTCTACAATGTCGAGCATTCGCTGGGCTCGATCCTGAGCTTCAGCTTCTTCATTACTAAGCAGATGAAGACCGATCTGCGCGCGGGCCAGATCGGCGGCACGCTGCCGATCCTCTATGTGTTCCTCGCGCGCTCGGGCAAGACCATCAAGAGCGTCACGCCCATCGCGCTCGATGCCGAAGGTCAGGTCAAGACCGGCAACGAAAATCCCGGTTCCAATGCACCGCGCGGCGCGCGCATCATCTTCACGGGGTCCGATGGCGTGGAGAAGACGCTGTATTACTTCTCGACCGATCTCTCCAACAGCGGCGTCAAGTCGAGCGGCTTCTTGAAATTCTGCTCGACGCTTGCGCCCGGCAACAGCCTGCTCAAGAGCGCGTCGTATCTCCTGCACTCCGGCAATTTCACCATGGTGCGCGACTACATCCTCGCCAACAGCGCTACCGTGATCCAGGACGATTCCGGCATTCCACTCGCGAATTACAGTTCGAGGCAGTGGCGCTTCTTCCCGTTTGGCCGCTATCTCGGCCCGATCGGCGAATTCCCCGGGCGCTTCCAGCAATCCTATGCCGATCTGTTCCGCCGCGCCGAGCCGATCAATTTCGGCATCGGTTATCGCTGGCGCACCAATGAATCGAATTTGCTGCTGTCGGTGCGGCTGCCGAACGACGGCCCGGCGCCGGTGGAGACCACCTCGTCGGCCGAGCCGCCTCCGACGGTGCCCAGGCCGAAAAAGCCGAAGCCGCCACCGCCTGCGCCGCGCGGCTTCCTGTTCTGGAGCCGTTAGTTCACCCCGCTACCAGCGCACGCTTTGGCTCGGCACGATGAACGCCGCCGTGCTCGTTGTATCCGACCGGTGCGCGAAATAGAGCCAGGCGCCCGCGATCACGATGACGATCACGATGATGGCGAGCAGGTCGACGTGCCTGGGATCAGGATCGTGGTGGCTGATTTTCCAGCCCATTGCTGTTTCCTCCGCGAAGAGGGCATCACATCAACGCGAGCACGGAACAATTGGTTCCGCAGCCGATCACGCAAGCTCAGGGCGGACCGTTGACTCCGCGCCAGCGGCCGTAGCGCCAGGGCAGATACCAGCGCGCCCCCTCAGGTTTCGTTGCCGGAACGTTGTCGATGCCCGACGTGCCCCAGGGCTGACATCGCAGCAGCCGCGCCAGCGTCATCCATCCGCCGC
>DATEJC010000170.1:0-6941 GCA_035278345.1 Bradyrhizobium sp.
GGAGGCTCATGCCGAGGCGCGCGCGGATCTCCGCCAGCAGCGCCAGGATTTGCGCCTGCACCGTGACGTCGAGAGCGGTGGTCGGCTCGTCGGCAATCAGCAGATCCGGCTCGTTTGCGAGCGCCATCGCGATCATCACGCGCTGGCGCTGGCCGCCGGAAAGCTGGTGCGGATAGGAGCCCAGCCGCGTCTCGGGATCGGGAATGCCGACTTGCGTGAGCAGCTCAAGCGTGCGGGCGCGCGCCATCGATCCACTGACGCCCTGATGCAGCGAGAGTATCTCGCCGATCTGCGCCTCGATGGTGTGGAGCGGATTGAGTGAAGTCATCGGCTCCTGGAAGATGATGGAGATGTCGTTGCCGCGCACCTCCCGCATCTCGCGATCGCCGGCGCGCAACAGCTCGCGGCCCTTGAAATGGATGGTGCCGGAGGGATGCGAGGCCGCGGGGTACGGCAACAGCTTCAGGATCGACAGCGCGCTGACCGACTTGCCCGAGCCGGACTCGCCGACGAGGGCCACGCATTGCCCGCGCTTGATCGAAAACGACACGCGGTCGACGGCAAGCGTCTTGCCGAACGCCACCGAGAGGTCGCGGACATCGAGCAGAGGCTGGTTGATGGCGTCCATGCCTCACCCCTTCTGGAATGTCTTGCGCGGATCGAAGGCGTCGCGCACGGCCTCGCCGATGAAGATCAGCAGCGACAGCATGATCGCGACCGCAAAGAAGCCGGTGAAGCCGAGCCATGGCGCCTGCACATTGGCCTTGCCTTGCGCCAGCAGTTCGCCGAGCGAGGGCGAGCCGGGCGGCAGACCGAAGCCGAGGAAGTCCAGCGCGGTCAGGGTCATCACCGAGGACGAGACGATGAATGGCAGGAACGTCATGGTCGCCACCATCGCGTTGGGCAGCAGATGGCGGAACATGATGACGCGATTGGAGACGCCGAGCGCGCGCGCTGCCTGGATGTATTCGAAATTGCGCCCCCGCAGGAATTCCGCGCGCACGAGGCCGACCAGCGAGACCCAGGAGAACAGCAAGAGGATGCCGAGCAGCACGAAGAAGCCGGGGACCAGCACGGAGGACAGGATCAGCAGGAGATACAAATAAGGGATCGAGCTCCAGATCTCGATGAAGCGCTGGAACAGAAGATCGATCCAGCCGCCGAAATAACCCTGCACGCCGCCCGCGACGATGCCGATCATGGAAGACAGGATGGTGAGCGTGAGCCCGAACAGCACCGAGATGCGGAAACCGTAGATCAGGCGCGCCACCACGTCGCGGCCCTGGTCGTCGGTGCCGAGCCAGTTGTATTCGAGGTCGCGGCAGCCTTTCAGGCCCTTCTTCTCCACCACGGCCTTGCACTGCGCTTCCGTCAGCATCCAGGTCGGCTTGGACGGCGCCGGCGTCGGCAGATCGAGATTATGTGTGTCGTAGGAATAGCGGATCGGCGGCCAGACGATCCAGCCGCCCTTGTCCGCGATCAGCTTCTGCAAATAGGGATCGCGGTAATCGGCCGCGGTTTCGAAATCGCCGCCGAAGGTGGTCTCGGAATAGCTGACGAAGGCCGGCCAGTAGAGATGGCCTTCGTACTTGATGAGGAAGGGACGGTCGTTGGCGATCAGTTCGGCGAACAGCGAGATCACGAACAGTGTGAGGAAGATCCACAGCGACCAGTAACCGCGGCGGTTGGCCTTGAAGTTCTGCCAGCGGCGGCGGTTGAGGGGCGACAACGCAAAGGGATGCCGCGTCACCGGCACGGCGGTGCCAAGCGGCGACTGCGTCGAGGTCTCGACCGGCTGCGGGGCGAGCATGGTCATCTCACACCTCCCGCGCTTCGAAATCGATCCGGGGATCGATCCACATATAGGTGAGGTCGGAAATCAATCCGATCACGAGGCCGACGAGGGAGAAGATGAAGAGGTTGCCGAACACCACGGGGTAGTCGCGGTTGAGCACGCTTTCGAAGCTGAGCAGGCCAAGACCATCAAGCGAGAAGATGGTTTCGATCAGCAGCGCGCCGGAGAAGAAGGCGTGGATGAACGCGCCCGGGAAACCCGCGATCACGATCAGCATGGCGTTGCGGAAGACGTGGCCATAGAGCACCTGACGCTCGGTGCAGCCCTTGGCGCGCGCCGTCATGACGTACTGCTTCCTGATCTCGTCGAGGAACGAGTTCTTGGTCAGCAGCGTCATCGTCGCGAAGGCGCCCAGCCCCATCGCGATGATGGGCAGCGTGATGTGCCAGAAGTAGTCGATGATCTTCCAGTACCAGGGGAAGGTTGACCAGCCGTCGGAGGTCAGGCCGCGCAGCGGGAACCAGTTGAAGAACGAGCCGCCGGCGAACAGGATGATCAGCAGGATCGCAAACAGGAAGCCGGGGATGGCGAAGCCAATGATGATGACCGCAGAAGTCCAGGTGTCAAAACGCGAACCGTCGGCGACCGCTTTGCGGATGCCGAGCGGAATGGAGATCAGGTAGGTCAGGATCGTCAGCCACAGGCCGAGTGAGATCGAAACCGGAAGCTTCTCCTTGATGAGCTGGATCACGCTGACGTCGCGAAAATAGCTCTTGCCGAAATCGAAGCGGGCGTAGTTCCACACCATCAGCGCAAAGCGCTCGGGCGCCGGCTTGTCGAAGCCGAACTGCTTTTCCAGATTCTTGATGAAATCCGGATCGAGACCCTGCGCGCCGCGATATTTCGAATTGACCGCGTCGGCGGAGGCGCCGGCCTGCGGCGTGCGGCCGGCGAAGTCGCCGCTGGAGGAGCCGGAGATGCGCGATGAGCCGCCCGTATCGGCGCCGGAAAGCTGCGCCAGCACGCGCTCGACCGGTCCGCCCGGCGCAAACTGCACCACGACAAAGGCAACGAAGAGAATCCCGAGCATGGTCGGGATCATCAGCAGGATGCGGCGGGCGATATAGGCTGCCATTACTGCTTCGCCTGCTCGAGTTTCGCGGCCTTGGCGGCGTCATACCACCACAGGATCCGCTCGCCGACACCGGATGAATACCCATCGATATTATAGCGCGGCAGCTTCTCAGGATGCGCGAACATGTCCCAATACGCCAGCCGGTGAGTCTTGTTGTACCATTGCGGCACCCAGTAGCGGCCGGCGCGGAACACGCGGTCGAAGGCGCGGCAGGCGATGGTGAGCTCCTCGCGGCTGTCGGCGGCGATGATCTTCTCGATCAGCGCGTCGATCGCGGGGTTTTCTATGCCGGCGAGATTGTAGGAGCCCTTGGTCTTCGCCGCCTGCGAGGAAAAGAACGGCCGCATCGCATCGCCCGGCGTCGCCGACATCGAGAAGCGCTGAATGGTCATATCGAAATCGAAGTCCTCGACGCGCGCGCGATACTGCACGGCATCGACCAGCCGCAGGCTCGCTTCGATGCCGAGCGTGCCGAGATTCTTGACATAGGGCGCATGGTGCGGCTGCAGCGACGGCTCGTCGGCGAGGAATTCGATCCGGAACGGCTCGCCATTGGGCAGATGGCGCTTGCCGTCCTTGACGGTGACGCCGGCCTCGTTGAGCAGCGCCTGCGCCTTGCGCAGCAGCGCGCGGTCCTGCCCGGAGCCGTCGCTGACCGGCGGCACGAAGGCCGCGCCGAACACTTCATCGGGCACCTTGCCGCGGAACGGCTCGAGCAGCTTCAGTTCTTCCGGTGTCGGCGGACCGCCGCTTACCATCATGTCGGAGTTCTGGAACGCCGAGTGAGTACGCGCATAGGCGCCATACATGATGGTCTTGTTGGTCCACTCGAAATCGAAGGCATAGATCAATGCCTCGCGCACGCGCGGATCCTTGAATTTCTCGCGGCGGGTGTTGATGAACCAGCCCTGCGCGCCCGAGGGCGTGTCGTCCGGCACCTCCTCACGCTTGACCCGGCCGTCCTTGACGGCGGGGAAATCGTAGCGCGTCGCCCAGATGCGCGAGGTGAACTCTTCGCGGAACAGATAATTCTTGCCGGTAAAGCCTTCGAAGGCGACGTCGCGGTCGCGATAGAATTCGTAGCGGATGACGTCGTAATTGTAGAGGCCGCGGCAGGCCGGCAGGCCGGCGCCCCACCAATCCTTGACGCGGTCGTACTCGATGAAGCGGTTTACTTCGAACCTGCCGACCTTGTAGGGGCCCGAACCCAGCGGCGTTTCGGTCGTCGATTCCTCGAACGGCCGGCTCTCATAATATTTCTTCGAGAAGATCGGCAGCGCCGCGACATAGAGCGGCACGTCGCGCGCGCGGTTCGCGGCAAAGCTGACGGCAATGGTGGCATCGTCGAGCGCCTCGGCGCCCTTGACGTCGCGCATCTGCACCTGGATCAGCGGATGGCCCTTGGCCTTCAACGTGTTGATGGACCAGGCGACATCATGCGCCGTGATCTTCGAACCGTCGTGGAATTTCGCCTCGGGGCGCAGTGTGAAGCGATAGGTCAGCTTGTCCGGCGAGATGCGCACCGACTTCGCAGCCAGCCCATACATCGCATCCGGTTCGTCGCCGGCGCGCGCCATCAGCGCGGTGAAGGTGAGGTCCATGCCCTGGGCGCCCTCGCCCTTGAGGATGAAGGCGTTGAGCGAGTTGAAGGTCTGGTAGGACTGGTTGTAGCTGCGCACCGACGGGATGGTGGAGAACATCCCGCCCTTGGGAGCTGCGAGGTTGACGTAATCAAAGTTCTTGAAGTCGGCAGCATATTTGAGATCGCCGAACGCCGAGATGCCGTGCACCTCGGCGCCTGCAGCCTCGTCCGCGGCATGAAGCGGCGACAGCCGCAGCGCGGCCAGCGCGCCCGCACCAGACAAAAGAAAGTGCCGGCGAGAGAAAGCCGCCATGCGCAAACCATCCTTCACGAGCGCTTGCCGATCCGCCCGGCCTTCTCGGCGTCGTACCACCAAAGCGACGGCAGGCCCGAACGGGCATATTTCGGCAGGTCCGCATGGCTGAAGCGGTCCCAGCGGGCATAGCGCGAGAAGCCATAGGTGAATTGCGGCACCACGTAGAAGTTCCACAGCAGCACGCGATCGAGCCCCCGCGTGGCCGCCACCAGGGTTTCGCGGTTCTCCGCGAAAATCACCTTCTCGATCAGCGCGTCGACTGCGGGATTCTTGATGCCGATGGTGTTGCGCGAGCCGGGCGAGTCGGCAGCGTGCGAGCCCCAGAATTCGCGCTGCTCGTTGCCGGGCGACAGCGACTCCGGCCACTGATCGATGATCATGTCGAAGTCGAAGCTGCGGACACGGTTCTGGTATTGGGCATCGTCGGCAACCCGGATCGAGGCGGTGACGCCGAGGCGCTCCAGTGACGGCTTGTAGAACAGCGCGATGCGCTCGGCAGCGGGATCCTGCACCAGGATCTCGACCGTGACCGGCTTGCCCGATGTATCCACCAGCTTGCGATCCTTCACCTCGAAGCCGGCTTCCTTCAGCAGCTTCGCCGCCTCGCGCAGATTGCTGCGAACGTTCTCGGGATTGCCCCCGACCGGATTGGTGTAGGCCGTGGTGAAGACTTCCGGCGGCACCTTGTCCTTCACCGTTTCGAGGATCTTCAACTCCAGCCCTTGCGGCAGACCGGAACAGGCGAGCTCGGTACCCTCGAAGTAGCTGTTGATGCGCTTGTACTGGCCGTAGAAGAGCTGCTTGTTCATCTCTTCGAAATCATAGGCGTAGTTGAAGGCCCGGCGCACCCGCGCATCCCTGAACTGCTCGCGTCGCAGATTCAAGGTAAAGGCCTGCATGCGGCCGGAATCGTTGATCGGGAATTCCTCCTTGACCACGCGCTTGTCGACCACGGCGGGGAATTCGTAGGCTGTGGCCCATTGCTTGGCTGAATTTTCTGCGATCCAGTCAGCCTGGTCGGCCTTGAAGGCTTCCAGCGCCACGAGATTGTCGCGGAAGAACTCGAAGCGCATCTCGTCGAAATTATTCTGGCCGATGCGAACCGGCAGGTTGGCGCCCCAGTAGTCCTTCACGCGTTCGAGGACGATCGAACGGCCGGCGACGAATTCCTTGATGCGATAGGGGCCCGAGCCGAGCGGCTTCTCGAGCGTGGTGGCGGAGATGTCGCGCTTGCGGCCCTGATCGTCGGTGCCTTCCCACCAGTGCTTCGGCAGCACGGGAACCTCGCCGACGATGGTCGGCAATTCGCGATTGCCCGGACCGTCGAAGGTGAACTTGATGTCGCGCTCACCGGACTTTTCCGCCTTTACCACGTGGCGGTAATAAGCCGCGTAGAACGGGCTCAGCTTCTTCAGCGTCTCCAGCGTGAAGATCACGTCTTCAGGGGTAATGGGCTTTCCGTCATGCCAGCGCGCCTCCTTGCGCAGCCGGTAGATCACCCAGGAAAAATCATCGGGATGCGCGGCCGCTTCTGCGATCAGGCCGTATTCGGTGACGACCTCGTCCTGCGACTTCGACATCAGCGTTTCGTAAATCTGCGTGGCAGCCGGGGCCAGGTTGCCTTTGATGCCGGCTACCGCGATGTTGAAGTTGTCGAAGGTGCCGAGGGAGATCAGGCGCGCGACGCCCGCCTTCGGCGCATCCGGATTGACGTAATCGAAGCGCTTGAAGTCGGCGGGATATTTGACGTCGCCGAACAGCGACAGCGCGTGGCGCCATGCCGGCTCGGCGGCGGCTTGGGCGCTTGCGGTTGCGATGACGGGGAGGCGGCCGAGGGCCGGGGCCATGGCGGCGACAGCGCCGCTCTGCAGAAGGTGTCGTCGGGTAATTGCCAAAACGAGAATTCCTGTTGTGAGCGATGGACGAACAGTTGGTTGACGTCCCCCGATCCTCAAGCCCCGATCATTGAGGACCCATTATAAGGCAAGGATTCGGCCGATTATGTTGCTTTTTCCTCATCTTGCCAGCCTTCCGGCGAGGCCGCTGCGGCGAAACGCCCCGGTAAAAAGGGCGCGATCCCTGAAACCAAAACGGCCAGGCATTGCCTGGCCGT
>DATEJC010000171.1:0-5805 GCA_035278345.1 Bradyrhizobium sp.
CTCCACCGGGAGACCAACTCCCGGAAACCGATCTGCCACGTCAAAGTATGGTCAGCCGTCAGTCTTGTTGTCCATAGGCCATCCCCGCCCGCCTATCTATCTGAATCCGTTGACTTTCCGGCGTCCCGGTAAACGACAGAAACGTCGGCTTCACGCAATGCCGTAGCGACCCTGCGCAATGAGCCCGTTCGGATCGAGCGCGGTCTTGATCGCCGAACACGCATTGCGAAAGCGCTGCACGGCCTGGTTGATGTGAGATCAATGCGACTTCGGGCCGACTCGTTCTCATCCCGGGTGATGACGTAGGTCGGGCAAGTGTTCGTGCATAATCCGTAGCGCACGCAGGTCTGGATGATCCGGTTCGCCACCGCCGGCGACGGATCAGCAAGTTGCTCGCTCGTGAAGTTTGTCGGCATAGGACGGTGGTGTTTTCAGCGGCTCCCGGCGGGCGCTCCGAGTGGAGCGCCATGCGTTTCGAGGGACCAGCCGGACAGCGGTCGAGGCTGGATACGGCTCACCTTTGGTGATAATCCCTCGGGCGGCTTTATCTTGGCCGACGATGCACTCGAACTGTGTTGACAGCGTATCTCCGTACCCATCCGCAGGGCACGTCCCGGGACGGCATGCGATGTGCATTTGGGCGTTCTGCTTGGATGGGTTTTCTGCGGCCGACCGAGCCGGCGGCCGTCTCGGCCTATTCGCCGAGATAGCTTGCAACGATGCGTTTGTCGGCCTGCAATTGCTGGGCTGGACCTTGCAGCGAAACCCGGCCTTGCTCGACCACATAGCCATAGTCTGCGATCTGCAGGGCAGCGCGAGCGTTCTGTTCGACCACCAGCAGCGACGTCCCGCGCTCACCAAGCCTGATAATGATGTGGAACAGCTCTCGGACAATGCGGGGGGCTAGGCCCAATGACGGCTCGTCGAGCATCAATAGTCTCGGCCGCCCCATCAGTGCTCGTCCGAGCGCCAGCATCTGACGTTCCCCGCCGGAGAGAGTCCCGGCCAGCTGGCGACGCCGCTCCTTCAGGCGCGGAAACAGCTCATAAACTTCGGCCATGCTTCCGGCCAAGGCGTGCGAGCCTTCGCGGCGCCGAGCGAATCCGCCAAGAATGATGTTCTCCTCAACGGAGAGCTCAGAGAACAGCTCCCTTCCTTCCGGAACGAGACAGAGACCTGCATCGACGCGATCCTCGAGCGAGCGACCACGAATATCGGCCCCGGCATAGCTGAGACCGCCGCGACAAGGCAGCGCGCCCATGAGCGCCTTGAGCAGGCTCGACTTGCCCGCACCATTCGGACCGATCACCGTGACGATCTGTCCGGCCTTGACCGAGAGCGACACGTCTTGCACCGCGTCGATCTTGCCAAACGAGACGGAGATGTTTCTGGCGTCGAGAAGTACGGTCATCGGCCGGCGTCCTGCCCGGCCTTCAGAGATGTCGGGAAATCCTCCTCGACACCCCCCAGATAGGCCTCGATCACACGCGGGTCTGTGCGGACTTGCGAGGGAGCTCCTTCGGCAATCTTCTGGCCGAAATCGACCACGACCACTCGGTCGGCGAGGTTCATGACCAGATCGATGTCGTGCTCGACCAGAAGAATCGAAAGCCCTTCTGCCCGCAGCTGCCGAAGGAGCGCCGCGAGCTTCTGCTTTTCTCCGTGGCGAAGGCCCGCTGCGGGTTCGTCGAGCAACAACACGTAGGGATCAGCACAGAGCGCGCGAGCAATCTCGACCAGACGCTGTTGTCCAAGGGCAAGGCTTCCCGCCGCAAGAGACGCATAGTCTGCGAGCCCGACGCGATCCAGCTGGACCTGCGCCTCGTGCAACAGCCGCGCTTCGTCCTGACGTTCGAGGCGCAACGTTGCCGCGGCGAAGCCACCCACTCCCCGCAAATAGGCGCCGAGCGCGACGTTTTCCAGAACGCTCATTCGCGGCTGAAGGACGACATGCTGGAATGTCCGCGCGACGCCGAACGCGGCAATCCTGTTTGGCGGCAAGGCATCCAGGCGCTTCTGCTCGAACCGTACCTCGCCGCTGGTCAGTGGCGTCACACCGGTCAAAAGATTGAAGATCGTGCTTTTGCCTGCACCGTTCGGCCCGATGAGCGCCAGGATCTCACCTGCTCTCAGATCGAACGACACGTCTTGCACGGCGATGAGGCCACCAAAGTGCTTCGACAGGCGAGACGCCGCAAGCAAGGATCGGCCTCGCTCCGGGACACGTCGCCGTGGCAGCGCGACGGCCGTGAGCGGCGCTCGCAAGGGCGGCGAGGCCGGAATGAATTTCGCGAACAGGGACATGAGACCGCCACCTGCGCTCTGCATGATGACGATCACCAGAATACCGAAGACGATGATTTCGTAGCTTCCCGTACGGCCCAGCAGCATGGGCATGAGTTCACGCAACCATGATCGGGCCATTTCAAACGCGACTGGTCCAACGAGCGCCCCGCCCAGCTGGTTGGTGCCGCCTATCACGATCATGAACAGGTAGTCGATCGATGCGCCCACTCCGAACGGACTGGGATTCACGATGCGGATGTAATGGGCCTGCAGCCACCCGCTGACACCGGCGAGCAAGGCGGCGAACAAGAAGACCCTGATCCGCAACCAGCCTGTCGCAACGCCAAAGCTTTCGGCCATGACCTCCGTGGGCAGCGCCCGGATTGCGCGTCCAATGCGACTATCGAGCAGATTGGCCGCCGCGATGAAGCCAAGGCCCGCGAGCACCCAGATCAGAAAGTAGAAACTCCTGGGACTGATGATCGAATAGCCGAACAGCTCTATCGGCGGCAGCCCCGCGATGCCATTGAAGCCTCCCAGCCCGGGGGCGTTGCCGAACACATAGAACAGGGCAATCGCCCAGACCAGCGTCCCCAGAACCAGGTAATGTCCGGCGAGGCGGATCGTCAGCAGCCCGAGAAGCAGAGCAGCGACCGCGGTCACTGCAAGACTGGCCGGCAAGGTCGCGATCGCTGGCCAGCCCAGCAGCGTTGTGAGCAGCGCCGTGGTGTAGGCAGAAAGCCCGCAGAACGCGGCCTGCCCGAACGACGTCATACGGGCGACGCCGGTGAGCAGCACGAGGCCGATGCCAACCAGGACAGACAGTCCGATATAGGTGAGCGAGGTAACGATAGATTGAGCGACAATGAACGGCGCAAGAGCAACCGCGGCCGCCACGATCCATACAAACGCGCGGTGTGGGGTCATTCATCGTGCTCATGCGTTTCGTGGCGGCGCGGCTCGACCGCTGACCGCCACAGCAAGAAGGGAATGAGCAATGCAAAGACAATCGCCTCTTTGAGCGCGGACGCGTAGAACGACGAAAAGCTCTCCACAACTCCGACGACGACCGCGCCAATGACCGCAAGAGGAAAGCTGGCCATGCCGGCTACCACGGCGCCGACAAATCCTTTCAACGCGATGAGGAAGCCAGAGTCATAGAACAGCGTAGTCACCGGGCTGATGAGAATGCCAGAGAAAGCGCCAATGAGAGCTGCGATTGTAAAGGTCACGGCCCCCATCGTTTCAGTGCGAATGCCGACCAGCCTTGCACCGAAGCGATTGACGGCCGTTGCGCGCAACGCCTTGCCCCACAGGGTTCGGCCAGTAAAGAGCCACAGTCCGATCATGAGAATCCCGGACGCGGCGAGCACCAGGACGAGCTGCCATGAGATGCTCGTGATGCCGGCATCGATACGGCTCGCAATGAAGGGGGACGTGCGATAGCCTTCCGATCCAAAAAAGAGCAGGCCAAGCCCTACCAGGCAGTAATGAACCGCGATGGCGACAAACATGAGGATGAGAACGGACTTGTCGGCGAGCGGCCGGAAAGCGATGCGGTAGAGCATGAAGCCCATCGGCACGATCAGGGCGAGTGTAAGAAGGACTTGGACAGCAAGCGAAAGCGTTGATGCTGCCAGAAAGTAGACCGTGCCGCCCACCAGCAGCGGCGTCCCGAGCGAGATGGCGACGACCGGCCGCCAGCCGTGCCAGTCGTTGCTTCGCCACGCGCGCCAGGTCTCGACGACAGCCGTGGCGCAACCCAGTGCGCCGCAGAGCCAAACCGTTCCGGGGATCTCACCCTTCTGAAGCAACGCGAACGTCAGCGCGCCAAACACCAGAAAGTCGCCAGCCGGCACCCAAAGAACGCGGGTTACAACGAAGACGAGCAGGATCGAGAGAGCCAGCAGTGCATAAATCAAGCCGCTCGTGAGCCCGTCCTGGAACAAAAGTAGCGCGATCGTCGTGCTCATGATGGCGTTGGGCAAGATGGTTGGGACGGCCGCAGGCTACTTGTTGAGGCGAAACGCCCCGCCTTTGACAACCACCATCACGCGGGCACGTTGATCGACGCCGTAATGGTCGGTCGCGGTGTAGCGATAGACCGCATTGGTGCCGGCAACTTCCTTGCCCGACTGCAGAGCATCGCGCATCGCGGCCCGAAATTCCGGCGTGCCCGGCTTTGCCTGCTTCAGCGCCTCGGCCGCCGCCGCGTCCACCAACAGCATGGCGTCCCAGGCATAGCCCGCCAACGGATTGGCTGATCCCTTGCCCCACTTGGCCTCATACTTCTCGATGAAGTTCAGCGACACGGCCTTGATGGGGTTGTCATCCGGCAACTCCGCGGCAGCGACGACCGGGCCGGTCGGCATGAGCGCATTCTCGACCGCCCTCCCGCCGGCGTCGATGAACGCCTTCGCCACGGTGCCGTGGGTGTGATAGATGCGTCCGCCGAAGCCTTGGTCCTTCAATGCGACATGGGGAAGCGCTGCGGCGGTGCCAGATGCGCCGACAAAGACGGCATCCGGTGATGCAGCGATGATCTTGAGCGTCTGCGCGGTCACAGAGGTGTCGGCGCGATTGTAGCGCTCTCCGGCAACGACGGAGATGCCGGCAGCCTTGGCCACCTGATTGAGCGCGTTCCAGTTGATATCGCCCCAGCCGTCCGCGTAGCCGATGTAAGCGATGGTCTTGAGCCCATTCTTTTTCATGTCGTCGACGATGGCCGACACCATGACCGGGACCGGTTGCGGCAAATTGAAAACCCACGGAAGCTTCGCTTCCGGGATCTGCATCGGCGAAAGTCCGATTTGCGCCGTCTTGGATTCGACGGCGACATCCGACATGGCCGTTGCCGTGACGGTTGAGGTCGAGCCGAGGATGACGTCGACCTTGTCGTCATCGACGAATTTTCGCGCATTCTTGACAGCGGTGGTGGGATCGGTCGCGTCGTCCAGCAGGATCCACTTTACCGGCGCTCCGCCGAGCGTCTTCGGAAACAACTCCGCGGCGTTGCGGAATGGAATTCCGGTGGTGGCGTTCGGACCGGTGAATGTTCCGGATAGTCCGATCTTTATTTCCTGAGCAGCCGCGGGATGCATCCCGAGCAATGTCGTCATCAGCAGTACGGCTGAACCAAAACCTCTTGTCATGCTGCGCCCCCTCCGGACGTGATGCCAATACCGCGCATCAACTCCAGGAGGTTCTAGTGTGCCGACCCTGATGAATCTCGGTTGCGCATGCATACGGTTTTGTGCGTGGGTGCATTGTCGTGTCCGCGGTAACACGCCGTTCGATCCGGCCGGGCGGCGCGAGCAGCCGCCAGCATGCCGAAGGCGCGCGCAATGAGACTTCAGGCAACCCGCGTGCGTGTCGATAATTGCGGCAGGCCGATAATTTCACGGGCTTCCGCAGGCGTCGCAGGCTCCATGCCGAACTCGCGAATGATACGGACTACGCGCTCCACAAGCTCGACGTTCTTCGCAAGCCGCCCGTGCGAATAGTAGAGATTGTCTTCCA
>DATEJC010000172.1:0-4523 GCA_035278345.1 Bradyrhizobium sp.
CGGCGCCGTGACCATCATCGGCGCCACGAAGATTTCGGAGCTCACCGCCGGTGTCGTGTTCTACGGCATTCCGCCGGAACAGGCGGCAAAGCCCGCCGACGTCAAAATCCCGCTGCAGGCGCATTTCGCCAACAAGGACGACTGGTGCACGCCGGCTGCGGTCGACGCCTTCGAGAAGGCGATGAAGGCCGCCGGCAAGTCGCTCGAGCTGTTCCGCTATGATGCCGAGCATGCCTTCGTCAACGAGCAGCGCATCGCCGTGCACGATCGCCAGTGCGCCGAGCTCGCCTGGGGCAGGGCGGCGGAATTTTTCAGGAAGCATTTGGGCTGAGGACCCACCCGTCATTGCGAGCGAAGCGAAGCAATCCACGTTTCCACTTGCATCGCGATGGATTGCTTCGTCGCTGTCGCTCCTCGCAATGACGGCGGTTGGATAGGCCGCCATGAAAATCTTTTGCACGGGCGCATCGGGCTACATCGGCGGATCGGTCGCCGCACATCTTGCGGCCGCCGGGCATGAGGTCACCGGTCTCGTTCGTTCAGCCGATAAAGCCGACGCAGTGCGCGCGCTGGGCATCGAGCCTGTCATGGGCACGCTCGATGACGCGCAAACGCTTGCGCGCGCGGCTGAGGCCGCCAACGTCGTCGTCAATGCCGCCAGCGCCGACCACCGCGGCGCGGTCACCGCGCTGCTCGATGCGCTTGCCGGCAGCGGCAAGGCCTTCATCCACACCTCGGGCTCCAGCATCGTCGGCACGCGTTCCCGCGGCGAACGTTCCGACGATATTTTCGACGAGGATACGCCGATCACGCCATCGCCCGCGCGCGTCGCTCGCGTCGAGCTGAACCATCTCATCCTCGGCGCCCATGACAGGGGCTGCCGCCCCGTCATCATCTGCCCGAGCCTGATCTACGGCATCGGCCATGGCGCCGGCCGCGACAGCGTGCAGGTGCCGCTGCTGATCAAGCTCGCCAAAAAGCGCGGCAACGCCGCCCATGCCGGCCCCGGCGAAAACATCTGGTCGAACGTCCACATCGACGATCTCGTCTTGCTTTACGCCTACGCGATCGACAAGGCGCCGGCCGGCAGTTTCTATTTCGCCGAGAATGGCGAGAACTCGATGCGCGAGGTGTGCGTGTCCATCAACCGCATGCTCGGCCTCGATGGTCTGCCCTCGGCGATGACGATGCAGGAAGCCGCCAGCGAGTGGGGCGAAGGCACCGCCGAAGACACCATGGCCTCCAACAGCCGTGTCCGGGCCCGGCGCGCCCGCCGCGAACTCGGCTGGTTGCCCAAGGCGAGGGGACTGATCGATGAGATCGAGCAGGGATGTTATCGGGAGTAGCGCGGCATCCTCGATGTCGTGCCGGCCTAGTGCGCAATTGCGCGCGGGGGCCGGGACCCATACTCCGTGCCGAGTATTGCAGAATCGAGCTGGTAGACACTCTGCGTTGAACAACTACTTCGTGTGGTTATGGGTCCCGGCCTTCGCCGAGGCGACAGCGGTGATGCAGCGCTAGCTCTGTTTGACCCCGTCCCACCAGGGGCATGTCCCCGCCATCAGCTTGAAATTTCCCTCCATCACCTGCACGGGCGCGCGCTTGCCTTCGCGTGCCGCAGTCATCCGCATCTCGCGGGCGACCTCGCGCTCCTTCGGCGGCAGCCACACGCGCTCATGGCCCCACAGGCTTGGCCCGTCGAACATCTCGACGGCCTGCCACTTCCCGGTGTCGATCTCGCGGCCGCCCCAGCCGCATTCGATCATGAAGGAGGAGGGTGACTTGCAGTAGAACGAGGTCATGAAATCGTTGGTGTGGCGGCCGAGTGTGACGCCGACGCGCTCTTCGGCCAGCGCGATGTCATAGGCCTGGCCGACATCGTCCAGCGAGAACAATTCCACCATCAGATGGTGCATGCCGCTCTTGCCGGTCTCGATCAGTGCCAGCGAGTGGTGCCGCGCGTTGATGTGGAAGAAATAGGCCTTGAACGGCCTTGTGATGTAATCACTCAGACCAAAGCCGAGCACGTTCACATAGAAGGTCATCATCGGTTCGATGTGCTCCACTGTCAGCACGGCGTGGCCGAGCCCGAGCGCGCCGGTTCGGAAGCCTGAAATGTTGCGGCCGGGCTTGAAGGGCGCCTCGTCGATCTCGGCGTCGTAAAATGCCTCCAGCCGGTTGCCGGCGGGATCGTTGAACGAGATCAGCCGGCGCACGCGGCGCCCGTCCGCCAGCGCCTGCGGCTCGGAGGTCACCGCAACGCCCGCGGTCTCCAGCTTCGCGGCCAACGCATCCAGCGCCGTGGCGTCCGCTACCTCCCAGCCAAAGAAGCGCGTGCCGTTGCCGAGCGCGCGGTCGATGACGATGCGCTGCTTGCGGTCGTCCATCCGGAAGGCGAGCAGATTATTGCCGCGTTCCACCGCCTGCAGGCCGACGAGGCCGGTGCCGAATTGCCGCCACTCGTCGAGCGCATCCGAGCCGAAGCCGGCATATCCCAATCCCTGCAGTGCCATGGGCGTCTCCTTGTCCCGGCTGTGGACCCGTCGTTTCGCCGCGAATCTTAAGGGTATTTTGGGCGCTTTGTAGCCCCCGATATCAGCTGAAAGCCGCATCCTGTGGCCGCCCGTCCCTTGACAGGGCCCTTTACCGATGGTGAGTAGCCCCCATGAGCACCGTGACCAGCCTGTCCCGTCGTTGGTGGCGCACCTTGTAAAAGGTGGCCGGTGCGATTGCATTTTAGGAAATCGTCAGAGGTCGCCAACGCAGTTCGGCGGCCTTCTCGTTTGTCCTGTGTGGCGCTCTCTTCCCAAGTTTCGTAAGAGGAAGACATGAACAGGACCGTTTTCTCGCTGCCCGACAAAAGCGAATTCCGCACCGCGAGCGGGCTTGCGATCACGCGGCTGTCCGAGCAATTCACCGGCGACGCAAAGCGGCTCGACGACCTGATCGACCTGCTCGACCGCCGCCGCGGCGTGGTGCTGTCCTCGGGCACCACGGTGCCCGGCCGCTACGAGAGTTTTGACCTCGGCTTTGCCGATCCGCCGCTGGTGTTGGAGACCACGGGCACCAAGTTCTCGCTGTCCGCGCTGAACCGGCGCGGCGAGGTGCTGATCGCCTTCATCGGCGACGTGCTGCGTGAGCCGTGTGTGGTGATCGATGAAAGGAGCGCGACGCGCCTTGCCGGCCACATCGTGCGTGGCGATGCGCCCATGGAAGAGGACCAGCGTACCCGCCGCGCCAGCGTGATGTCGCTGGTGCGCGATCTCATCGCCGCGTTTTCCTGCAATGACGATCCGCTGCTCGGCCTGTTCGGCGCCTTCGCCTACGACCTCGTGTTCCAGATCGAGGACCTCGTGCAGAAGCGGGCGCGCGAGGCCGACCAGCGCGACATCGTGCTCTATGTGCCGGATCGCCTCTTGGCCTACGACCGCGCCACCGGCCGCGGCGTGGTGCTGTCGTACGAATTCTCCTGGAAAGGCCAGTCGACGCAAGGTCTGCCGCACGACACCAGCGAGAGCGCCTACAGGAAGACGCCGCGCCAGGGCTTTGCCGACCACGCGCCCGGCGAATACCAGGCCACGGTGGAAGTCGCGCGCGCGGCCTTTGCCCGCGGCGATCTGTTCGAGGCCGTGCCCGGACAGCTCTTTGCCGAACCTTGCGAGCGCTCGCCCGCCGAAGTGTTCCAGCGGCTTTGCCGCATCAACCCGTCGCCCTATGGCGCGCTGATGAATCTCGGCGACGGCGAGTTTCTCGTCTCCGCTTCGCCGGAAATGTTCGTGCGCTCCGACGGCCGCCGCGTGGAAACCTGCCCGATCTCCGGCACCATCGCGCGCGGCGCGGATGCGATCGGCGATGCCGAGCAGATCCGCCAGCTCCTGAACTCGGAGAAGGACGAATTCGAGCTCAACATGTGCACCGACGTCGACCGCAACGACAAGGCGCGCATCTGCGTGCCCGGCACCATCAAGGTGCTGGCGCGGCGGCAGATCGAGACCTACTCGAAGCTCTTTCACACCGTCGATCACGTCGAGGGCATGCTGCGCCCCGGCTTCGACTCGCTCGATGCCTTCCTGACTCACGCTTGGGCCGTCACCGTCACCGGCGCGCCAAAGCTGTGGGCGATGCAGTTCGTCGAGGACCACGAGCGCTCGCCGCGGCGCTGGTACGCCGGCGCCATCGGAGCAGTCAATTTCGACGGCAGCATCAACACCGGCCTCACCATCCGCACCATCCGCATGAAGGATGGCCTTGCCGAGGTGCGCGTCGGCGCGACTTGTCTCTTTGACTCGGACCCCGCGGCCGAAGACCGTGAGTGTCAGGTCAAGGCCGCCGCCCTGTTCCAGGCGTTGCGCGGCGATGCGCCAAAGCCGCTGTCGAGCATCGCGCCCGACGCCACCGGCTCCGGCAAGAAGGTACTGCTGATCGACCATGACGACAGCTTTGTGCACATGCTGGCGGATTATTTCCGTCAGGTCGGCGCCAGCGTCACCGTGGTGCGCCACGTCCATGCGCAGGAAATGCTG
>DATEJC010000173.1:0-2039 GCA_035278345.1 Bradyrhizobium sp.
CCAAGAAGCTTCGGAGGAAGCCATGCTCGATCGTCGAGAGTTGATGAAGCGCGCCGGTGTGGCCGCGCTTGCCACGGGTTTCGCATCAACGCGGGCGCTCGCCGACACGGTGACGCTGCCGTTCGACAATGGCGAGCGGCCTCTCGTCAGCTACCCGCAGAAGCGGCCGATGATCGGCCTGACCGCCCGGCCGCCGCAGCTCGAGACGCCCTTCTCCGTGTTCAACGACGGCCCGATCACGCCGAACAATGCGTTCTTCGTGCGCTATCACCTCGCCGGCATTCCGCTCAGTATCGATCCCGACAAGTTCACGCTTCAAGTGAAGGGCAAGGTGGACAAGCCGCTGACCCTGTCGCTGAAGGATATCCGCAAGCTGAAGGCGACCGAGATCATCGCCGTCAATCAATGCTCCGGCAACAGCCGCGGCTTCTTCCAGCCGCGCGTCGCCGGTGGCCAGCTCGGCAACGGCGCGATGGGATGTGCGCGCTGGCATGGCGTGCCGCTCAAGACCGTGCTCGACATGGCCGGCGTGCAGGCCGGCGCCAAGCAGGTGGTGTTCGACGGCCTCGATGGCCCGGTGATGGACACGACGCCGGATTTTGCCAAGGCACTCGACCTCGACCACGCCCGCGACGGCGAAGTGATGCTGGCCTATGGCATGAACGGCGAGGATCTGCCCATGCTCAACGGCTTTCCGCTTCGCCTGATTGTGCCCGGCTATTACGGCACCTACTGGGTCAAGCACCTCAACGAGATCACGGTGCTCGACCACGAGTACGACGGCTTCTGGATGAAGTCCGCCTATCGCATCCCGGATACGCCGAATAACAGCATCGAGCCGGGCACGGCGCCGAAAGCGACCATCCCGATCAACCGCTTCACGGTGCGCTCCTTCATCACCAGTCTGGCCGACGGCGCAAAGCTGAAGTCCGGCAGGACTGTGCTGAAGGGCATCGCCTTTGACAGCGGCAAGGGCATCAAGGAAGTCGCGGTCTCGACCGACGGCGGCAAGACCTGGGTGGCGGCCAAGCTCGGGCGCGAGCTCGGCAAATATGCGTTCCGCGAATGGAAGCTGCCAGTGAAGCTCGCGGCCGGAAGTTACGAATTGAAAGTGCGCGCGACCAGCAACGCCGGCGAAGTGCAGCCGGCCGAGCCAAGGTGGAATCCGGCAGGCTACTTGCGCAACGTCATCGAAACCTATCGCGTCACGGTGGGCTGAGGGAGAACGATCATGCGGAATCAGATTCTCCTGGCGCTCGCTGCGGCCTCAACGCTCGGCCTCGTCGCGGTGCGCGCCGTGCCTGTCGTCTACAAGCTTCCCGAGGAGACCGCGGCGTTCAAACCCGGCCCTAATCTCGACGTGGTGCAGAACAATTGCTTGGGCTGCCATTCGGCCGATTACGTCAACACCCAGCCGCGGAGCGCAAAGTCCAAGAAGGATTTCTGGCAGGCCGAGGTGACCAAGATGATCAAGGTCTACGGCGCGTCGATCAGCGATGCCGACGTACCGAAGATCGTGGAGTATCTTGCCGCGACCTATTGAGCAGGCCACGGCAAACGGCCAGAACCGCGAAAAAGCCTCAAATGCGCCGCGATATCGAACATTTCCGGCGCGAACGGGCGCTTGTTTGTGCTATTCAGCTTGCCGCAACCGTCGTATCCTGCGCGGCCGAATGTGCCGGTGTGCGGGGACTGGTGGTTCGCCTTTTGATTATTTATTGCACCCGCGGAGACGACGTATGGCTAAAGGTACCGTCAAGTGGTTCAACCCAACCAAGGGCTATGGATTCATCCAGCCCTCGTCCGGCGGGAAGGACGTTTTCGTTCACATTTCGGCAGTGCAGAAAGCTGGGCTTTCAACGCTTAACGAAGGGCAGACGATCGAATACGAAGAGATCGCCAATCGCGGCAAGACCTCGGCCGAGAACCTGAAGGTTTAGTTCGGCCGCCGCGCGAGGCCTCGCGCGGATAAATCTATTATCCAAGCACATTGCATTCGGCGGGAGCGGGGTTGCGCTCTTGCGCGAAACACCTGTTTT
>DATEJC010000174.1:0-25389 GCA_035278345.1 Bradyrhizobium sp.
CGCAGCCTTGCGCAGTAGCTTTGCGTTTGAGCCTCGGGGTAGCCAAGGCGACGGCTGTCGCGAACGCAGGTCGAATACTTGCCATCCAGGCAGACCGTCAGCGTAATCCCGGTCGGGCCGGTGCTGCTTTTCCAGCGCGGACATTCTGCCGCAAATGCTTGTCGAGGCTGCGCCGCTGAACAAAGAACAATGGTCAAGACGGCCAGCATGATTTTCGTCATCGCACTCTCCCCCCAATGCAATCTTCAGCTTCGCGCCTTCCGTAGCGCCTCCCAGATCCGCGCCGGTGTCGCCGGCATATCGATGTGCCGCACGCCCAGCGGCGCGAGCGCGTTCATTACCGCATTCATGATGGTGGCGGGCGCAGCGATGGCGCCGGCCTGGCCGCTGCCCTTGACGCCAAGGCGGTTGGCGCGGCTGGGGAAGTCCGGCGTCAGGGCGCCTTCGAAGGAAGGGATGTCGTCGGCGCGCGGCAGTGCGTAGTCCATCAGCGAGCCGGAGAGGACCTGGCCGGTGTCGGCGTCGAACAGCGCCTGCTCGAGCAAGGCCTGACCGATGCCCTGCACCACGCCGCCATGTACCTGGCTCAGCGTCAGGCGCGGATCGAGCAAGCGCCCGAAGTCGTCGAAGATAACGTAGCGCTCCAGCGTCACCTCGCCCGTGTCGGGATCGATCTCGACTTCGGCGAGATGGCAGCCATTGGGAAAGGTGTATTGGTCGCAAACATGCGTCGCCTTGCAGGCAAGGCCCGGCGCGATGTCGTCGTTCGGCGCCTCGTATGAGGCGCGCGCGACCTCGTCGAGGCCGATCTCCTGTCCGGTCGCGGCGACGCGCAGCATGCCGGCTTCGTACGCTACAGCCTCGACGCTGACCTGCAGCAGGCGCGCGGCGAGCTTTCGCGCATTCTCGATCAGGCCCTCGGCCGCCATCAGCACTGCGGTGCCGCCTTGGTGCATGGAGCGCGCGCCGCCGTGGCCGCCGCCGCTGTCGAGATCGTCGGTGTCGCCCTGCTTGAACGCGAACAGCTCGACCGGAAGCCTGAGCGCATCGGCCGCGATCTGTGCGTAGGTCGTCTCGTGGCCCTGGCCGTTGGAATGGGTACCGACGCTGATGTGGATGTGGTCGTCCTCGCCGACCCGAAGCTGCGCCACTTCATTCGGCTGGCCGCGCGCGGTTTCGAGGAAGCAGGCGTAGCCGAGGCCGCGTAGCCTGCCCCGCTTGCGTGCGTCGCGCTGGCGCGCCTTGAAGCCATCGGCGGCCTTGATGGAAAGATCGATCGCGTGGCCAAAGCTGCCTTGCTCGATCGAAAGCCCCATGGCGGAACGATGCGGGAAGCGGCGAACGATGTTCCTGCGCCGCAGCTTCAGCGCGTCCATGCCGAGCTGGTGGGCCGCGATGTCGATGCAACGCTCGATCAGGTAATTCGCCTCGGGCTTGCCGGCGCCGCGATAGGCGTCGACCGGCGTGGTGTTGGTGAAAACACCCTGCGTCACGAAGGCGACCAGCGGGATATCGTAGACGCCGCCCATCGCGCTGCCCATGGCCATGGTCGGCACCACGGGCGCCACCGTCGAGACATAGGCACCCATGTTGGCGAGGACATGAGCTTCGAGTGCGAGGAATTTGCCGTCCTCATCGAGCGCAAGGCGCGCACGAACCACGCTGTCGCGGCCATGCACAGAGCCCAAGAACTCCTCGTTGCGCTCGCCGATCCATTGTACCGGGCGCTTGAGGCGGCGCGCCGCCCACAGCACCAGCACCCATTCCGGATAGAGCACGTTCTTCATCCCGAAGCCGCCGCCGACGTCGGGAATGCTGACGCGCAGCTTCTCCCGCGGGATTCTGAAGACGGACGCCGCGAGCAGATCGCGGATCGCATGCGCGCCGGCGGCCGAGGCCGTCAAATGCAGGCGATCGTTCGACGCATCGTATTCGCCGAGCGCGCCGCGCGTCTCCAGCGAGGCCGCCACCACGCGGTTGTTGACAACATCGCATTCCACGACATGGGCGGCGCTGCGCATCGCCGCCTCCACCGGACCCATCTCGCCGCGATGGAATTCAAAGGCGATGTTGTGTTGTGCTTCCGGCCAGATCGTCGCGCTCGCGGGCTGAACCGCATCCCTCACCGAAATAACCGGCGCGAGCGGCTCGTATTGGACGAGAACAGCTTCGGCGGCATCGCGCGCGCGTTCGGCGCTTTCGGCGACAACGAACGCGACGGGCTCCCCGACATAGCGAACCGCGTCCCGCGCCAGGGCATGGCAGGGCGGGACCACCAGCGGCTTTGCCATGGGGATATTGGTCACGCCGCACGGCAAGGGACCGATTTGGTCGGCGGCGAGATCGCTTCCGGTGAAGACGGCAGCAACGCCGGGCATCTTGCGCGCAGCTTCGACATCGATGCTGCTGATGCGCGCATGCGCGTGCGGCGAGCGGACCACGACGCCATGCAGCGCCTTCGGCGCGGCGAGATCGGCGATGTAACGTCCCTTCCCCCGCACCAAGCGGTCGTCTTCAAGGCGTGTGATGCTGCGGCCCAGTAATTTCCCGGTCATGTCAGTTGTATGGAACGGGAAAGCCACAAAGGCAACGGCCGCACTAGGGCAACGCAATCAGCCGGACTTGCGCCGCGTCTTGTCAAGCTCCTCGTCAGGCGTATCCTGCGGCCACACCTTCTTGTCCACCACGTACTGGATATCCGCCGGCTTGACCGGCTTGCCGCGTTCGTCGACCAGCGCCACCCTGAGCTTCTGGCCGTTGGCGCGCGACTGCAAGCCAAAATGCGGCTCGCCCTCGGAGAGCCACCTGTCGCCCCACTCGGTCATGGCGAAGAACGGCAGCCCGAGCTGGCGACCCATCTTGGTCAGCGGATATTCGATGCGGGCGCGCTGCCCCTCCTCGCGATAGTCGCGTTTCTCCATGATCCCGGCATCGACCAGCGCCGCAAGGCGTGCGCTCAGCACGCTGCGGGGCACGTCGAGCTCGGCCTGGAAATCGTCGAAGCGCCGCACGCCATACATCGCCGAGCGCAGGATCAGCAGCGTCCAGCGATCGCCGATCAGCTCGAAGCTGCGCGCCAGGTTGCAATCGCTAGGCCTTACCGGCGAGCGGCGGATCACGGGAGCGTCGGTCATCGTATCCATCTTCTGGGTTGCTTTTCTGGATTTAGCTTGTATAAGCCTGAATCCATAATATGGACTTAAGATATAACTTCAGGAAGGGACGATGCAATGCCCGATACGGCCATGGCCGCGCGCCGCGTGGACGTCGACGATCCCCTGGAGGATTTCACGCAGCGCGACATTTCGCTAAATGAGGCGACCAAGCGCGTCCATGTCGCAGGCACCGGGCCGGCCGTCATCGTGATGGCGGAGATGCCGGGCATCAGCCCGCATGTCGCGCGCTTCGCCCGCTGGGTGCGCGATGCAGGGTTTACCGTCTATATGCCCTCGTTGTTCGGCCGCGACGGCGCGGTGCCCGATGCCGAGGAAGGTATGGCGGTGTTCCAGCGCGCCTGCATGAGCGCCGAATTCCGCGCCATGGCCGCCAACGAGTCGAGCCCGGTGACGCAATGGCTGCGTGCGCTCGCCCGCCTCGCGCATGGCGAATCCGGCGGCCCCGGCGTGGGCGCCATCGGCATGTGCTTCACCGGCAATTTCGCGCTGACCATGATGCTGGAGCCTGCGATGCTGGCGCCGGTGCTGTCGCAGCCGTCGCTGCCGCTTCGCGAGCGCGCGGGCCTCGAGATCGCGCCGGATGAACTTGCCGCGGTGCGCGCGCGGCTCGACGGCGAGGACCTCACCGTGCTCGCCTATCGCTTCAAGGGAGACAAGATCTGTCGCGCCGAGCGATTTGCCGCCTATGCCGCTGCGCTCGGCGATCGCTTTGTCGGACGCGAACTGCCGGATGAGGCTGCCAACAGCGACGTATCGCCGTTCTTCGCCCGTAACGTTCCCTACCCTCACAGCGTCGTCACCCAGCATCTGATCGACGAGGCCGGCCAGCCGACCACGGCCGCACGCGACGAGATCCTGGCGTTCTTCAGGAAGCGGCTCGCGAGCTAACCGCCACGGCTACCGCGCATTGGCAGGCGCGTGTATCGGCCAGAGATCGGCGCGCCAATGCGCGACGATGGCGAGCGTCATGGCAAGCCCCGCCGTCGCATAGAGCGTGCCGGTGGCGGCAAAGCCGATCTCCTCGATCAGGCTGCCTGCGGCGAGCAGCCCGAGCGGCAGGCCATAAATCACCATCATGCGAACGCCCATCACGCGGCCGCGCAGATGCTCCCCGGCGGCGCGCATCAGGATGACCGCGACGGAGATCATGGAGAGGCTCTGGCAAAAACCCGTCAGCAGGAGGCAGACGATTGCCGTCGGCACCGTCTGCATCTGCACGAACACGAGCAGCGCCCCATACCAGGCCACGGTCGAAGCCACCATCAGCCGCGCGATGCGGACGCCGCCGATCATGCTGAGCGCCAGCGAGCCCGCGAGCGAGCCGATGGCAAAGCTTGCCGAGAGATAGCCGAGCCCGGTCTGGTTGGTGCCGTAGATCGTCTTGGCGATGTAAGGCAGCAACCCGTTCGATATCGGATAAGCCGTCAGATTGACGAGGAAGGCGACCCACATCGCCGCCTGCATCCGCGGCGTGGTCCACACATAGCTCACACCCTCCTTAAGGTCGCGCATCGGCGAGGCGCGCAGCACGTCGCCCGTCACGTCGGTCACCGGGCGCTGTTTCTTCGGCGTGCTCACGCATAGCGTCAGCAACATGGCAGCCAGATAGAGGCCGACGATCACAGCGTACGCAACGCCCATGCCGAGCGCAGCGAACAGTCCGGCGCCGGAGAGCGCGCCCGCGATGCGCGCGGTGTCCATGGTGGTGCGGGAGACGCTGATGGCTCCGATCAGAAGATCGTGTGGCATGATGGTCGCGACCAGTGCGCCGCGCACGCCGAGGTCGGACGGCCGCACCAGGCCCATCAGGACGGCGATGACGAAGACGTAAGCCGGGCTCAAGGTGCGGGTCAGGACCAGCGTCAGCAGCGTCGCTGCCAGCACCGCATAGACCGCGCGCATCATCGCCAGCAGGTCGCGGTGGCCGATTCGGTCGCCGACCACGCCGAACATCGGCGCGATCAGCGTGCCGACATAGCCGAGCGAGGCGTACAGCGTGAGCAGCAGCACCGAACCGGTCTCGACCAGCACATACCAGCCGAGGATGATCTGCTCCATCTCGAAGGCCCACGACGTGAGCAGGTCGGCCGGCCACTGAAAGCGGTAATTCCGGATGCGGAATGGGGCGAGCGCGGACGGGCGCGCCGTCTCACTCAAAGCTCGATGCCGCGGATCATCGCGTTCCACCCTGCCCGGTTTCTTGTTGGCCAGGAAAACGAATTCCCGGCGGCGAAATCAATTTGTGAAAATTATCGTTCGCTGCCTTGTCGTGTCAATTGCAGGGGCATGCGCAAGGCTCGCACGTGAATTGCACTTAAGACGTGACCGGCATGCCGTGCAGCAACTGGCTGCGATATTGCCCGGGAGAGAGGTTGAACCAGCGCCGGCAGGCACGGAAAAAACTGCTCTGGTCGGAGAAGCCGAGCAGATAAGCGGCTTGGCCAAGCGAAAGGTGGAGCCGGCCGAGATATTGATCCGCAAGCTCCCGGCGCGTGTCATCGAGCAGCTGCAGGAACGATGTCTCTTCCTCCTCCAGCCGACGCTGCAGGGTGCGCTCGCTCATGCATAGTTCGCCCGCAACCTCGTCGCGCTTCGGCTCGCCGTCGGGAAGCTTCTTGATGATGGCCTCGCGCACCCGGTAGCTGACCTGTTTCTGGTCGAAATGCCTGAGATATTCGCCGGCGAAACGCTCGTGCATTTCGGCGAGCTGCGGATTGAACGTGGGCAATGTCGCCCGCATGTCGTCACGCGAAAACAAGAGGCTGTTGCGCGTGGTGTCGAACGACACCTTGCCCTTGAATACCCTTTGGTAGGGCGCAAGATCGGCTGGCCTCGGAAAGGCCAACTCCACCTCCAGCGGCGCGATATCGATGCGGCTGATCCAGCGCACGAAGCCGAGCACGGTAACATAGATGAACTCGATGCGCTGGCGCGGGATCGGCCGGTCGCCGCCGAACAGCACGAAAGTCAGGCGGTGACCGCCGGGCTCCTCGCGCATGGTCATGGTGAAGCAGTCGCTGAGGATCAGCATGTAGCGCATCAGCCGCTCGAAGGCGCTGCGCAGGTCCGCGCAGCTCATCATGGCGTAGCCGACGACGTCGAAGGAGGCCGGGCGCACCACGTCGTGCCGCGCCAGCGACAGCGCCGGGTTACCCGACTTCGCCACGGCGAGTTGCCAGAGATGGCTAATCTTCTCGGTCGCGAGCCGCGCGCTCGGCTTGTCGAGCGCAGCCCCGTCGATCTGGGCGGCCGCAAACAGCGCTGCCACGTCAAGGCCCTCGGCCGCGAACATCTCGGCAATGCCCTTGACCCAAACGGCGGACGTGGTCCGTTTGCTCATCCTTCCTCCCCTCGTTGGCTTTGCCGGCAAATAGATTGGCTCCGGCGGTCACTGACACGCCGAGGCAGCCCGGCTAACCAACAGGCCGGAATATGGCACGAATTAGCGGACCTCGCCACCGAGCCAGGCCGGGGCTGAATGGAGGGATAAGGCTGTGACCGACAAACATTGGCTCGCCAGCTATGGCAGCAACATTCCCGCAGAGATCAACGCGGACGCTTATGGTTCGGTGCTGGAACTGCTCGAAGGCGCGATGAAGCGCTACGCAGAAAAGCCGGCGTTCCGCTGCTTCGGACAGACATTGACCTACGCCGACGTCGACCGGCTGTCGCGCGACTTCGCAGCGTATTTGCAGACAAAGGCCGGCATCCGGCAGGGCGACCGGGTCGCGGTAATGCTGCCGAACCTGCCGGCCTTCCCGATCGCGATGCTCGGCGTCATGCGCGCCGGCGCGATCCAGGTGAACGTCAATCCGCTCTATACGCCGCGTGAGCTGCAGCACCAGCTCACCGACTCCGGCGCCAGCGCCATCGTCGTCTTTAACGGCGTGTCGGCGACACTTGCCGAGATCGTCGGCGATACCGGCGTACGCCACGTCATCACCGTTGCACTTGGCGACGGCACGAACGCCTCGCCCGCGAGCCCGCCGGTCGATGCAAGGCTGACGCAAGCGGTCGCGCTGCCCGATTGCCTGACGCACGGCGCCGCACTTCCGCTGCAGCCGGTCAAGCTCATCGGCGACGACCTCTTGTTCCTGCAATATACCGGCGGCACGACCGGCTTGTCGAAGGGCGCGGCGCTGTCGCATCGCAATCTCATCGCCAACACCGAGCAGTTCAAGGCCTTCACGCCGGATGCGTTGCGGCCGGGCGAGGAGATCATCGTGACCGCGCTGCCGCTCTATCACATCTTTGCGCTGATGGTGAATTTCATCACCTACTTCTCGATCGGCGCCGAGAACTGGCTGGTGCCCAACGCGCGCGATCTCGACAGCCTGGTTGGCACGCTGAAAGCGTCGCGCTGCACGGTCTTCACCGGCGTGAACACGCTGTTTGGCGGTCTGCTGGCGCATCCCAAAATCGGCGAGGTTGATTTCTCAGGGCTGCGCGTTGCCATCGGCGGCGGCGCGGCGGTGCTGCCGGTAACGTCGGCGAAATGGAAGGCGGCGACCGGCAAGGACATTCTGGAAGGCTATGGCCTGTCCGAGACCTCGCCGATCCTCACCCTCAACCCGATGACGATCGACGGCTTCTCCGGGACGGTGGGTCTTCCCTTCCCTTCGACCGACATCAAGCTGCTCGATGACGACGGCAATGTCGCCAGGCTCGGTGAGGCCGGGGAGATTTGCGCCAAGGGCCCGCAGGTCATGCGGGGCTACTGGGAGAAGCCGGAAGCCAATGCGGCCGCCTTCACCGCGGACGGCTATTTCCGCACCGGCGACGTCGGCGTGTTTGACGAGCGCGGTTTCCTGAGGATCGTCGACCGCAAGAAGGACATGATCATCGTCTCCGGCTTCAACGTCTATCCGAATGAGGTCGAGGCGGTCGCCGCCGGCTGCGCCGGCGTGCTGGAATGCGCCTGTATCGGCCGGCCGGACGACAAGACCGGCGAAGCGATCCGCCTGTTCGTCTCGAAGGCGCCAGGCGCCAGCCTGACGGAAGCGGAACTGATCGCACACTGCCGGCGCGAGCTCACCGCCTACAAGGTGCCCAAGGAGGTACGCTTCATCGAAGCGCTGCCCAAGTCCAACGTCGGCAAGATCCTGCGCAAGGATCTGCGCGGACTGGCATAGGAGGAAAGTCATGACCGAAGCGGCCCGGGAGATCCTGCCCGCCTACAGCATGACGACCGCGGCCGCGCATGTCGGCCGTGAGCTCGGCGTGTCGGACTGGGTCCTGGTCGACCAGACACGCATCGATACGTTCGGCGCCTGCACCGGCGACCGGCAATGGATCCATGTCGATGTCGAGCGGGCGCGGCGCGAGAGCCCGTTCGGCGGGCCGATCGCCCATGGCTATCTCTGCCTGTCGCTGCTGGCGGCGATGCTGATCGAGATCGGCATCATTCCATCGGATGCGGCGGCGGGACTGAACTACGGCCTCGACAAGGTCCGCTTCCTCAGCCCGGCGAAGGCAGGCGCACGCGTCCGTGCGCGGGCGCAGCTTTCTTCCGTCCAGCCGCAGGAAGGCGGGCGCCTGCTGCTCAAGGTCGATTGCAGGCTCGAGATCGAGGGCGAGGAAAAGCCTGCGCTGATCGCCGAGACACTGTGCATGCTGGTCGGCCGGCGCGGCGCGACCCAGTCAAGCTAACCGACGAGGACCCGACCATGGCAAGCGAGACCGGAATTTCCGATAGCGAGCTTCGCGCCCAGGCCGCCGACAACACGCTGGCCGCCAATCCCTTGATCGGCGTCCGCCAGGAGGACATCATCGAATCTGCCAACGTGCTGTTTCAGCGGGTCCTAGCCAATCCCGGCCTCGCCGTGACTCAATATGCCGCATTTCTCGGCGAGCTCGGTCGCATCGCGACTGGCAACTCGGAGCTCGCGCCGGATGCCAAGGACAAGCGCTTTGCCGACCCTGCCTGGAAGGATTCGGCGGCTTATCGCTCGCTGGCGCAAAGCTATCTCGCCTGGAGCAGTGCTCTTAGCCGCTTCGTCGATCAGGCCGAGATGGAGGATCGCGACCGGTCGCGTGCCCGCTTCATCGTCTCGCTGTTCGTCGACGCGATGGCGCCGACCAACACCATCAACGGCAATCCCGCCGCGCTGAAGAAGCTCGTCGACACCGGCGGCGCAAGCCTGCGACAAGGCATGGAGAATTTCGCGCGCGACCTCGCCAGCAATGGCGGCCTGCCCGCGCAGGTGGACGGCAGGAAATTCGCCGTCGGCGAAAACCTCGCGACCACGCCTGGCGCCGTAGTTTATCGCAGCCCGGTGATGGAGCTGATCCAGTACACCCCGCTCGGCGCCGAAGTGTACGGCCGCCCACTGCTGATCGCGCCGCCGCAGATCAACAAGTTCTACGTCTTCGACCTCACGCCGGAGAAGAGCATCGTCCGTTTCGCGCTGGCGGGCGGCCTGCAGACCTTCGCGATCAGCTGGAAGAACCCGACGCCTGCAGAAGGTCATTTCGGGCTCGACACCTATGTCGCAGCGCTCGAGGAGGCGGTCGATGTGATCCGCGAAATCACCGGAAGCGAAGACGTCAATATCTGGGGCTCCTGCTCCGGCGGCATCACCATGTCGGCCTTTCTCGCCAACCTCGCCGCCCGCCGCGAGCGCAAGGTGCATAGCGCCACCGTCGCGGTTTGCGTGCTCGACACCGAAGCGACGCAGGACACGACCGCCGGGATCTTCGTCACCCCGGAATCGATTGCCGCGGCCAAGAACACATCACGCCTGAAGGGCGTGGTTGAGGGCAAGGAACTGGCGCGGATGTTCGCCTGGATGCGGCCGAACGACCTAATCTGGAATTACTGGGTCAACAACTATTTGCTCGGCAACGACCCGCCCGCCTTCGACATTCTCTATTGGAACAACGACACCACGCACCTGCCCGCGCAGCTGCATGCGGACTTCCTCGACCTGATGGACAGCAATCCCTACGTTAACCCAGGGCGGCTCAAGGTGCGTGGCCAGCCGCTGGACATGCGTCAGGTCGATATCGACAGTTACGTGGTGGCCGGAACGACCGACCACATCACGCCGTGGCAGGGTTGCTACGAGACAGCCAAGCTCTATGGCAAGCGCAGTACCTTCGTGCTGTCCAACAGCGGCCATATCCAGAGCCTGCTCAATCCGCCCAATAACCCGAAAGCGTTCTTCTGGACCGGGACGGTCGAGGCTGACGACCCCGAAGCGTGGCAGAAGCAGGCGGAGCGCCGCGCGGGAAGCTGGTGGCCGCACTGGCTGGAATGGATCACCGCGCGCTCCGGCGAGCGGAAGCCGGCGCCCGGCTCGCTCGGCACTGCGGACATTCCTCCGCTCGATGCCGCGCCCGGCCGCTACGTGATGGAGAAGTGAGTGCAGATCGGTTTGCGCGAGGTCGGCGGACAGACATTGCGGGTCGGCATCCGGCGCGGCGACGGTGGAGGCCGCCCGCTGCTCATCTTCAACGGGATCGGCGCCAGTATCGAACTGGTCGAGCCATTCCTCGACGCCTTGCCGGGGCCGGAAGCGATCATCTTCGACATGCCCGGCGTCGGCGGCTCACCGGCGCCACGGTTGCCGTACCGCCCCTCGACGTTGGCGCGGCTCACCGGGCGGCTGCTTGATCAACTCGGCCATGCGCAGGTCGATGTGCTGGGCGTGTCATGGGGCGGTGCGCCAGCGCAACAGTTTGCCTTCCAGCAAGCCGCGCGCTGCCGCAGGCTTGTCCTTGCCGCCACCTCGCCCGGACACTTGATGGTGCCCGGCCGGCTCAACGTCCTGCTCAAGATGGCGACGCCGCGGCGCTACCGAGACCCCGAATACATGCGCAAGATCGCCGGAGACATCTATGGCGGCGCCTTGCGCAACCAGCCGGAGATGCTGCGCGATCATCTGCGCCATGTGCGCTGGTCGAGCGACTACGGCTACTATTTGCAGCTTGCGGCGGGTTTTGGCTGGAGCAGCCTGCCCTGGCTCGTCTTCCTGCGACAGCCGACGCTTGTCATGGCAGGAACCGACGATCCGATCGTGCCCGCTGTCAATGGACGCATCCTGGCCAGGCTGATCCCCGATTCGCAATTCGTCACCATTGACGACGGGCATCTGTTCCTGCTGACCAGCGCGCAGCAGTCGGCCGGCCTCATCGCCGATTTTCTGAAGTGAGGTCTCAGGCGGCAGAAGCCGCCGCCTGCCGCGCGGCGGGCATCAGCCGCGCGATCTCGGCCGCGGAAACCGGCGGGCTGAACAGATAGCCCTGCATCTCCGTGCAGCCGAGCTCGCGGAGCAGCTCGCGCTGCCACTCCTGCTCCACGCCTTCCGCCGTGGTCGTCATGTTGCTGGCTGCGGCGATGTTGACCACCGCCTCGATGATCGCCGAGGACGCGCCCTCGTCGCCGATGTTCTTCACGAAGGAACGGTCGATCTTGATCTTGTCGAAGGGGAAGCGGTGCAGATAGCTCAGCGAGGAATAGCCGGTGCCGAAATCGTCGAGCGCGATTCGCACGCCCAGCGCGCGCAGCCGGTGCAGCGTCGCCAACGCCACCTCGTCGTCGCGCATCAGCACGGCTTCGGTGATCTCGAGCTCGAGCCGCGTCGGCGCGATGTTGGATGCCGCGAGCGCGGCGGCAACGTTGAGCCCCAGCGTCTGACTGCGGAACTGCACCGGCGAGACGTTGACGGCAATGCGGATATGCTCCGGCCATTTCGCAGCTTCGCGGCAGGCCGCCTCCAGCACGAACTGGCCAAGCTCGTTGATCAACCCGGTATCTTCCGCGACGGGAATGAAATCTGCCGGCGAGATCATGCCGCGCTGCGGATGGCGCCAGCGCAGCAGCGCCTCGCAGCCCCGTAGTCTGTTGTCCGCGAGATCGACCACCGGCTGATAGAACACTTCGAAGCCGCCGCCGGCGATGGCCTGGCGCAATTCCGATTCCAGCGTACGCCGCGCCTTGGCGCGCGCATCCATCCCCGGCTCGAAAAAGCGATAGGTGCGGCGGCCATCGCCCTTGGCGCCGTACAGCGCAAGGTCGGCATTCTTCAGTAGCTGGTCGAGTTGCAGGCCATCGCCGGGCGCCATCGCAATGCCGATGCTGGCGTCCGTCGTGATCAGATGGCCGGCGCATTCGATGGGTTCGCGGATCGCGCCGTAGATGGCTTCGACCAGCCGTTCGGTATCCGCTGCATCCTGCACAGGGCACTGAATGATCGCGAACTCGTCGCCGCCCAGCCGCGCGGCGATGTCGGCTTCGCCGAGACAGCCGCACAGGCGACTGGCGACGCCTTTCAACAATTCATCGCCGACGGGATGGCCGAGCGCGTCGTTGACGCTCTTGAATTCGTCGATATCGATGTAGAGCACCGCGAGTTGCACCCCGGGCTTCAAATCCTTCAGCGCCTGCTCAAGCTTCTCGCGGAACAGCACGCGGTTCGGCAGGTCGGTGAGCGCGTCGTAATGGGCGAGATGGGCGATCTTCTCCTCGGCGCGCTTGCGCGGGGTGATGTCCTCGATGGTCGCCACCCAGCCGCCCGACGGCAGCGGCTTGTTGACGATCTCGATCGCGCGGCCGCCCGGCGCCTCCGTGATCTGGCGCGTCGCCTTGCCGAGCCTGACATTGTGGATGATGGCGGCGCAAAACGCTTCGACGTCGCCGTCGAACGATCCGGTCTCCTGCCGATGTGCGATCAGCCGCTGCATCGTGCAGCCCTGCTTGGCGACGTCGGCCGACAGGCCGAACATGTCGAGATAAGGCTGGTTGCAGACGACGATCCGGGCCGTTCTGTCGTATAGCACGAGGCCCTGCGGAATATTGTCCACGGCCGTGCGCAACTGACGCCGTTCCGCGGCGAGCGCGCGGTGAAACCATTGATGACGCTTCAGGAGCAGTCCGACGGTCAGCGCCAGGATGGCGACGGCAGCCAGCAGCGCGAATTCGCGCAGGCTGAGCACGGTCACCGCCATGCCGGTGGCAATGGTCGCGGCAAGCATGGCGCCACCGACCCCGAGCCACTTCAGCACCGACTTCCCCTCGGCCGGATCGACGTCGTCGGCCGGGCTGGCCGCCCCGCCACGCAACCACCGACCGAGATTTTCTATGCCGAACCTGCTCATGCCTCCCCCTGCTCTCTGCATCGTTGCCCGACACAAGTGGAAGTGGCGTTAGGACTTGCAGTTAGCGGCGGGTTAAAGGTTTCCGGCAAGTTAACATCGCACGTGCCCGGGGCCGTAAAATTCCCGCGCGTTTTGTCGCATGCGGGCGACCGGCCGATAGTAAACAAGTCATTAAGGTTCGCGCCGGCGCCGGGACACGCGAAGAAATCAGGTCTTTTGCAGCGGATATCGCGCGGGGATCATCGCGCGTTGATTGTATCGGCCGGCGGCCGCGCGGGCCGGCTGACTTACGACGCAAGGAACTCAGCGGGCTTAACAATTTGTCCAGTCCGTATCCCGATAATAGCGAGGACATCACTCTGGACGTAATCGGGTTCATCGCTGTGACATCATTTGGACGTGTGATCTCCGTGCGCGGTTCGCTGGCCCGGGTGGGGCTGCTGGCGGCCAACCACATGCCCATGTCGGAAATGCGTGCCACCGTCGGCCGTTTCGTCTCGATCCGCTGTGCCAATTCGACCATCGTTGCCATGATCACCGACGTGACGATGGAGGACGTGCCGACGTCGGACAGCTACATCGCCAGCGCCGGCGTCGACCTGCTCGGCGAGATTCTCGGCGGCGACCGGCAGAAATTCCAGCGCGGCGTCACCAACTATCCGACCATCGGCGATACCGTCGACCTCATCACTGCCCAGGAGTTGCGCACGGTCTATGCGCCGAGCGGCGCGGACCAGATCAATGTCGGCACGCTGCAGCAGGACCGCTCGGTCACCGCCTATGTCGACGTCGAGGAAATGTTGTCCAAGCACTTCGCCATTCTCGGTTCGACCGGCGTCGGCAAATCGACCGGCGTGTCGCTGCTGCTCAATGAAATCCTGAAAGCACGACCAAATCTGCGGCTGTTCCTGCTCGACGTGCACAACGAATATGGCCGCTGCTTCGGCGACAAGGCGCTGGTGCTCAACCCGCGCAACCTGAAACTACCGTTCTGGCTGTTCAACTTCGAGGAAATCGTCGACGTCCTGTTCGCCGGCCGTCCCGGCGTGCCCGACGAACTCGACATCCTCGCCGAAGTGATTCCGCAGGCGAAGGGCGTCTACACCCAGTACCAGAATGCCGACCGCATCGGCTTGAAGCGCGTCGATCCCAAACAGGTCGGCTTCACCGTCGACACGCCGGTACCATACCGGTTGCAGGACCTGGTCTCGCTGATCGACGAGCGAATGGGCAAGCTGGAAAACCGCTCCTCGCGCATCATCTATCACAAGCTGATCTCGCGCCTCGACACCGTGAAGAACGATCCGCGCTACGCCTTCATGTTCGACAATGCGAACGTCGGCGGCGACACCATGGCCGAAGTGATCAGCCATCTGTTCCGTCTGCCGTCCAACGGCCGGCCGATGACGGTGATGCAACTCGCCGGTTTCCCGGTGGAAGTCGTCGACAGCGTCGTGTCGGTGCTCTGCCGCATGGCATTCGACTTCGGCCTGTGGAGCGACGGCGTCTCGCCGCTGCTCTTCATCTGCGAGGAAGCGCACCGCTACGCCTCGGCGGACCGCAACATCGGCTTCGGTCCGACCCGCAAGGCAATTTCGCGCATCGCCAAGGAAGGCCGCAAATACGGCGTCTATCTCGGCCTCGTCACGCAGCGCCCGGCCGAACTCGACGCCACCATCATTTCCCAGTGCAACACGCTGTTCTCGATGCGCCTTGCCAACGACCGCGACCAGGCCTTGCTGCGCTCGGCGGTCTCTGACGCCGCCGCCAACTTGCTGTCATTCGTGCCGTCGCTGGGAACCCGCGAAGTGCTGGCGTTCGGCGAAGGCGTGGCGCTGCCGACGCGGCTGCGCTTCAAGGAAGTGCCACCGCATCAATTGCCGCGCAGCGAGGCGACCATCCGCACCGCGCCGTCGGTTTCAGCCGGCCATGACACGCACTTTGTCAGCGCCGTGCTTGAGCGCTGGCGCGGCGCCACCTCGCAGCGCGAGACCGCCAACGATCCGAATTTTTCGCCGGTGCAGCGTTCGCTCGAGCCGCGTGCGCCCGAGCCGCGCTATGAACCGCCCGCGCCGCGCAACGTGGAAGCCCCGATGCTTCAGCCCTCGATGGGCCTCGATCCGGACCGCTTCTCGCTCCTGAAGAAGCCGTTGCGCTAGAACCTTGCGCCACCGGCGCATTCGATTAAGGTCCCGGCAAACCGGGACCTTTTTCATGACCAAGCCAAGGCCGACCGCGAACCGCTTTCCGACGCCGCCTCTCGACAAGCTGCCGGAGGACATCCGCACGCGCATCCTGGCGGTGCAGGAAAAATCCGGCTTCGTGCCGAACGTGTTTTTGACGCTGGCTTACCGCCCCGACGAGTTCCGCGCCTTTTTCGCCTATCACGACGCGCTGATGGAAAAGGACGGCGGACTTACCAAGGCCGAGCGCGAGATGATCGTGGTGGCGACCTCAGCCGCCAACCAATGCCAGTATTGCGTGATCGCGCATGGCGCGATCCTGCGCATCCGCGCCAAGAATCCCGCGATTGCCGACCAGATCGCCGTCAATTACCGCAAGGCCGATATCACGCCGCGCCAGCGTGCGATGCTGGATTTCGCGATGAAGGTGAGCCGCTCGGCGGAAGAAGTTTCGGAAGATGACTTTGCCGCGCTCGCCGCCCACGGCTTCTCCAATGACGACGTCTGGGACATCGCGGCGATCTCGGCGTTCTTCGCGCTGTCGAACCGCCTCGCCAACGTCACCGCGATGCGGCCGAATGACGAGTTCTACCTGATGGGCCGGCTGCCCAAGGGCACATAGTATAAAGACACGACGAGCTAGTTGTCCGACGCCGGCCCGCACCAGCCGGGCAGGTAGATCGCATCATGACCCTTCGCCAGCCCGAGCGCCTTCTCCATCGCCCTCTCAAAATTGTCCTCCACCGTCTTGCGCGACAGCTTGCGGCGCAGGAAGTCCGCCCACAGGAACTCGGAGAACGGCGTGGTGTCCTTGGCAAAGGCGCCCGAGCGTCGCAGTTCGCCGGCGAGACTGCGAAACGGATCGTCCTTCAGATCCGCTACCGATTTCGGGATGTCCTTGAAGTGGCGGCGCTCACCCTTTGAATCGTAGGGATAAACCCAGCGCTTGTTGTCCATCACGCCCCAGAAGGCGTCGCGATCGACCATCGAGAGATCGCCAATGACGGTGACGAGGATGTCCTTGACGCCCTCGTCGTGCAACGCGCGCGCCAGATGGTGATGGTCGACCACGTAGTAGCGCTGATCGGAGCCGAGCACGACCGGGATCATGTGCTTGCCGAGGAGTTCGGCGCGCTTCTTCTCCGATTTGTGCTCGCGCCAGCGCTTGCGCTTCTCCTTGACCTCCCGCATGCCCACCGTCATCTGGGTCGGGCGCAACGACAGGATCGGAATGGGCTGGACGTAGGGTTCGCGGACGTTCGCCATGGCCAGAACTCCCCTCTGCAGCGGGATCACGGGCTTGCCGGTTCCACTATGCCATGGCGGCGGAGGCGGCAAAATGCCTGCACGGACGCCCAAGGGGTGCTTTGTACCTGGCTTCGATCACGTTGATGTCACGTCAACATTCCCTGTGAGGCGCGCGCTACCCGTGCTAGAAAGAGGCCGGGAGACGTCCTCGGACAACAAGCAGTGAAAACCCAGCGGCCCATCAGCTCGGATGACGACCATCGCGTCGTCAAGTTCCGGCCGCGTACCTCGGCACAGCCGCCCGGCCGTAGCCAGCCGGAAATTCGCAACGAAGCGGGCGATCTGTCGCGCTACGAGCGCACGCCGGAAGAGCCGGACGACTTCCGCCACCGCATGTTGGCCAACCTCGCCGCCTTTGCCTTCACCGTCGCGCTGACCGCAATCGGCATTTGGCTGGCGCTCAGCATCGCCGAACTACGCAAGACCCAGGATTGCGTCTTGATGGGGCGGCGCGACTGCGCCCAAATCTCGGCAATCCCGCGCGGCTGATTTTTCCCGGCACCAGGGCCAAGATTTGCGCCCGATTCCGCTTTGGCAGGGCCCGCCAAGCTCCATTGAACTAAGGCGCACGCTCCGTTATACGGGCACTCGACTCCGGATCAGGGAAGCGGGCATTCCGGGGGCGACGGGTCCTTGACGTCTCCCATTTCACCGGAATTCTCCTCAGTATATCAAAGGCTTAATGATGTCCTCAACATTCGATCAGATCGCCAATATTATCGCTGAGACCTGCGACATTCCGCGCGACACGATCAAGCCGGAGAGCCACGCCATCGACGACTTGGGGATCGACAGCCTGGACTTCCTTGACATCGCCTTTGCCATCGACAAGGCGTTCGGAATCAAGATGCCGCTCGAAAAGTGGACCCAGGAGGTCAATGACGGCAAGGCCACCACCGAACAGTATTTCGTGCTGAAGAATCTTGCCGACCGCATCGACGAGCTGGTCGCGGCCAAGAACGCGGGCGGCGCTGCCACCTAAATCGCCGGCCATGAATCTTGACTATTTTCAGCTGATCGATCGCATCGTCGACCTCAACATCGAGGCCAGGACGATTACGGTCGAGGCCCAGGTTCCCGAGAAGCACACCATCTTCGAGGGTCATTTCCCTGGCTTTCCAATCATGCCCGGAGTCTTGCTGACCGAAGCGATGGCGCAGAGCTCCGGCTGGCTGATCCTTGGCGTTCTGAAATTCGAACGCATGCCGTTTCTTGCCATCGTGAAGGAAGCCAAGATGCGCGGTTTCGTCAGTCCCGGCCAGGTGCTGACGATCGAAGCCAAGCTCGAGCACGAAGGCTCCGGCTTTGCCGTCACCAAGGCAAAGGGGCGCATCGGCAAGGATTTGAAATGCAGCGCTGAAATCACCTTCGGCCTTGCGCCCTTCCCCGATCCTGCCTTTCGCACGCACATGGATGCGATGGCTCGGAAGATCGGCTTCCCGCTGCAGGCGGTCGCACCATGACAAAAGCGAAGGAAGTCTGGATCACCGGCATCGGCATCGTGTCGTCGCTGGGCGAAGGGCTGGATGCGCATTGGGAGGCGCTGAACGCCAGGCGCATCAATGTCGATGAGACGCGCTTTGCGCCCTACGTCGTGCACCCGCTGGCGCCGGTCTCGTTCGATGCGCAGATCCCCAAAAAGGGCGATCAGCGCCAGATGGAGGCATGGCAGCGCATCGGCGTATATGCCGCGGGCCTTGCGCTGGATTCCGCCGGCGTCAAAGGCAAGCAGGAAATCCTCTCCCGCATGGACATGATTGTCGCGGCCGGCGGCGGCGAGCGCGACATAGCGGTCGATCTTTCGATCCTACAGGCGGAGGCCAAGGGCAATTCGGCGCCCGGCTTCCTCAACGAGAAGCTGATGAACGATTTGCGCCCGACGCTGTTCCTGGCGCAGCTATCCAACCTTCTCGCCGGCAATATCGCGATCGTGCACGGCGTTTGCGGGACCTCGCGCACCTTCATGGGCGAGGAAGCCGCCTCCATCGACGCGGCGCGGATTGCGCTGGCGCGCATCGAGGGCGGCCAAAGCGATATCGCATTGGTCGGCGCCGCCCACAATGGCGAGCGGCAGGACCTCCTGCTCCTCTACGAATTCGGCGACTTCAACCTGAAGGGCAAATACGCCCCGCTGTGGTCGCGCGACAAGGCAGAGGGCGGCTTCGCACTCGGCTCGGCCGGCGTGTTCCTGGTGCTGGAATCGCGCGAGCATGCCGAGGCGCGCGGCGCCAAGCCTTATGCGAAGCTGAGCCGCGTGGTGGCCGACCTCGCCCAGCGCAAGCAGCCGGGCGCGGTGGAAAAATCGCTGGAAGCGCTGTGGGCGAAGCTCGGCCCGACTGGCGATGCCGGCTGTCTGATTTCCGGCGCCACCGGCGCAGAGCCGGTAACCTCGGAAGAGAAGGCATTCCTGCAGAAGCATCCGGGCTATGCCGTGCGGTCCACGGGCACGATCTTCGGCCACACCCTGGAAGCCCAGTTTCCGCTGGGGCTAGCGCTTGCGGCGCTCTCGATCTCGCGCGGCTCCCTGTTCCCGCCCAGCGACCCCACCGGGTTCGAGGTTGAAAAGGCCGGCACGCCGGATCAGATTGTCGTCGAGGGTGCCGGCCATTGGCAGGGCGAAGGCCTCGCATTGGTCGAGGCGGTCAAGTAATCACCGCGCCTGCTCCCGCTTCGTTGCGGGATAGTGCGCCAGACGTTGACGAGGGACCTATGTCAGCACCACGCGATAAACTGGGCCGGCCGATCGTCGTCGTCACCGGCATGGGCGTCGTCACCTCGCTCGGCGCCGGCAAGACCGACAACTGGACCAGGCTGACCGCAGGCGAATCCGGTATCCGCACCGTCTCGCGCTTTCCGATCGACGGCCTGAAGACGACGATGGCCGGCACGGTCGATTTCGTTACCGCAGATTCATCCACAGCTCTCACCGAACGCATCGCGCACATCGCGACCGAGGAAGCCCTCGCGCAGGCCGGCATCGGCGCCAAGAGCGATTTTCCGGGTCCGTTGTTCCTGGCGGTCGCGCCGGTCGAGGTGGAATGGCCGCAGCGCTTCGAACTCGCCCGCACCGTCGGCCAGCAGGATTTCGGCTATCCGGAGCTGCTGCGCGCCAGCGGCGGCGGCCGCTTCGGCGATTACCACCATCGCTTCATGTTCGGCTCGATCGCCAACAACCTCGCCGAGACGTACGGCACCAAGGGGTCGCCGATTTCGCTGTCGACCGCCTGCGCTTCCGGAGCGACCGCGATCCAGCTCGGCGTCGAGGCGATCCGCCGCGGCGAAACGGACGCCGCGCTGTGCGTCGGTACCGATGCCTCGGTCAATCCGGAGGCGATCGTCCGCTTTTCGCTGCTCTCGGCGCTGTCGACGCAGAATGATCCGCCGCAGGCCGCCTCAAAGCCGTTCTCCAAGAACCGCGACGGCTTTGTCATGGCCGAAGGCGCCGGCACGCTGGTGCTGGAAAGCTTTGAGGCCGCTATCGCGCGCGGTGCAAAGATTCTCGGCGTCCTCGCCGGCTGCGGCGAACTGACCGACTCCTTCCACCGCACCCGCTCCGCGCCCGACGGCAAGCCTGCGATCGGCTGCGTGCTCAAGACGCTGGCGGATGCCGGCATGGCGCCGGAACAGATCGACCATATCAACGCGCACGGCACCTCTACGCCGGAAAACGACAAGATGGAGTATCTGGCGACCAATGCGGTGTTCGGCGAGCACACCTCGAAGATCCCGGTAACGTCGAACAAGTCGGCGGTGGGTCACACCATCTCGGCTGCCGGCGCCGTCGAAGCCATTTTCTCGCTACTGACGCTGCAGCATCAGCGCATCCCGCCGACGCTCAACTACGAGAACCCGGACCCGGCGATTCCCTTCGACGTGGTCGGCAACAAAGCTCGCGATGCCAAGGTCACCGCGGTCATGTCCAACTCGTTCGGCTTCGGCGGGCAGAACGCGTCGCTGATCCTGACGCGGGAACCGGCCTGACCATTCCCGCCGCCAGCTTGCGATGAACCGCCTGCTTCTCCTCCGCCTCAAGGCGCGCCTGCGTGATGCGCTCAAGCCGCTGTCGGAAGCTGCGGTCGGCGGCATCACGATCGCTCTTCTGCGCACGACGCGCTTTTTCGATCCGGACAAGACGGCGGATTTCTTCGGGCGTGCGGCGCTTTTCATCGGCCGCCGCCTGCGCGAGGACCGCATCGGCCGTGAGAATTTGAAGGCCGCTTTCCCCGAGAAATCGCCGGAAGAGATCGAGAAGATTCTGGCCGGCGTCTGGGACAACCTCGGCCGCATCGGCGCCGAATTCGCCCATCTCGATCACATCTGGGATTATGACCCCGATCATCCGGACAAGCCAAGCCGCATCGAGTTCGGCCCGCGCACCAAGGAATTGTTCGACATGCTGCGCGACGACGGCAAGCCGGCCATCTTCTTCGCAAGCCATATCGGCAATTGGGAATTGCCCGCGCTCGGCGCCGTCGCCCACGGGCTCGATGCCGCAATCCTGTTCCGCCGGCCGAACAGCGAGGCGGCCGACCGCGCTATCGAGCGCACGCGTGCGGTGAAGATGGGGATGCTGATCCCTGCCGGCCGCGATGCGCCGTTCAAGCTCGGGCAGGCGCTGCAGAACGGCCAGCACGTCGCTATGCTGGTCGACCAGTGGTTCACCAACGGCGTCGACGTCACCTTCTTCGGTCGCAAGACCAAGGCCAATCCTACGCTGGCGCGCCTGGTGCGCCAGGTCGAATGCCCGATCCACGGCGTGCGCATCATCCGCCTACCCAATCACCGCTTCCGCGCCGAATTGTCCGAGGAGGTCAAGCCCGCACGCGACGCCTCCGGTCAGATCGATATCCAGGGCACTATGCAGGCCGTCACCGACGTCGTCGAAGGCTGGGTGCGCGAATATCCGGACCAGTGGCTGTGGCTGCACCGCAGATGGCGCTAGGTGGCAAGTTGCCGGGTAGCGCGATCGATGACACGATAGCAGCGGACATTGCAACCGGCATTTCCTGGATTGCCATTGAAGACCGACGCTCACGCACAACGCCGGCTAGGGATCGTCCTCATCATTGCAGCGGCGGTTGCCTGGAGCACGGCACCGTTCTTCACGCGCCTGCTTTCACATGATTCCTGGACCATCCTGTTCTGGCGTGGGGTGTTCGCCAGCGCCCTGATCACTATGTTCCTCGCGGTGACCGAAGGCCGCGCCGGCTTGCACAACCTCGTCGCCATGGAACGCAGCGGCTGGTTGGTCGCATCGCTCTCGACGCTGGCGATGGTGGCTTTCATCCCCGCCCTGCAGATGACGAACGTAGCCAATGTCGCCGTGATCATCGCGACCCAGCCCTTCATTGCCGCCGGCCTCGCCTGGATCTGGTTTCGCGAGGCTGCGAGATCGCGGACCTTGCTGGCAAGCCTCATCGCTTTCATCGGCGTCTTGATCACGGTCAGCCAGTCCCTCGGCAGCGCCGACCTGCGGGGCATCGCGCTCGCGTTCTTTATGGTGTTCGCGTTCTCGCTGATGACGGTCGCGGTCAGGCGCTATCAGCAGAAATCCATGGTCGCGGCCGCCGCGATGTCGAATTTGCTCGGCAGCGTGGTCAGCCTCTTCTTTGCGCATGGCATCGCCAGCGTCACCGCGCACGATATCGGCGTGCTCGCGATGTTCGGCAGCCTGCAGGTCGCCATGGGGCTGACGCTGTTCGTGCTCGGCTCGCGCTTCCTGCCATCGGGCGAAGCGTCTCTGATCGCGACGCTGGAGACACCGCTAATGGTCTTTTGGATATGGGTAGGCTTTGCCGAAGTGCCGTCGACGCATGCGCTGGTGGGTGGCGCGCTGGTGATCGGCGCTGTTGTGGCCGATATCCTGGGCAAGAACCGGGAGACGGCACGGAGGTAATTACTCCGTCATCGTGGGCGAAGCGAAAGTAATCCATTTCTCAACCCGCTGCACGATGGATTGCTTCGTCGCTAACGCTCCTCGCAATGACGGCTTCGGCGTCACTTCCCCGTCTTAACCCTGGTCCACAGCCGGTTGATGATCCGCTGCGTCGGGGCATCGTGCGTATTGATGACGAACAGCTTCTGCAGCGTCGCCTCGTCCGGATAGATATTTTTATCACCCAGGATCTTCGGATCGATCAGTTTCTGGCTCGCCAGATTGCCGTTGGCGTAGGAGAGGAAGTTGGAATTCCTCGCCGCCACTTCCGGCCGGTAGAGATAGTTGATCAGCGCGTAGGCTTCCGTGACATTTTTTGCATCGGCAGGGATCGCAAGATTGTCAAAGAACATCTGCGCACCCTCTTTCGGGATGGAGTAGCCGATCTCGATGCCGTTCTTGGCCTCCACTGCACGGCTGCGCGCCTGCATCACGTCGCCGGACCAGCCGACCACGAAGCAGATTTCGCCTGAGGCCAGCGCGCCCAGGTATTCAGACGAATGGAACTTGCGCACGTAGGGCCGGACCTTGCTGACGAGTTCGGCGGCCTTCTCCAGATCGGCCTGTTTGGTGGAGTTCGGATCGATACCGAGATAGCTCATGGCGGCCGGCAGGATGTCGTCGGCGGAATCCAGCATGTGGACGCCGCAATCCCTGAACTTGGACAAATTCTCCGGCTTGAACACCATGTCCCAGCTGTCGATCTTCGCGCCGGGTCCAAGGATTTTCTCAGCCATCTTGACGTTGTAGCCGACGCCGGTCGTACCCCACATGTAGTTGGCGCCGTATTTGTTGCCGGGGTCGTAGGCGGCAAGCTGCTTGGTCACGAACGGCCATTCGTTGGCGAGATTTGGCAGCTTCGACTTGTCGAGTGGCAGAAACACCTTGGCCATGATCTGGCGCTGCAGGAAATAGCCGGTGGGCACAACGACGTCATAGCCGGACTTGCCTGCCAAGAGCCGCGTCTCCAGCGTCTCGTTGGCGTCAAAGGTGTCGTAGACGACCTTGATGCCGGTCTCCTTGGTGAAGTCTTCCAGGACCCCCGGCGCCATGTAGTTCGACCAGTTGTAGAAGTTGACCACCCGCTCCTGCGCCGTCGCAGGCGCAAGCGAGAGCAACACGGCCGCCGCAGCGGCCAAACCGATCTTCGCCATTTTCATCCCTTTCGCCGATGCACCGCATCGGCCAGGCGCTCCAGCGCCGTATCGAGCGTGGCGTCGTTCTTGGCAAAGCAGAAGCGCACCACCGAAGTCACCGCATCCTGCTCGTAGAACGCCGACACCGGGATCGCCGCCACCTTGTAGTCGTTGACGATGCGCCGGCAGAACGCCTCGTCGGTTTCGTTGAGGCCAAGTGGCGAAAGATCGACGGTGAGGAAGTAGGTTCCTTGCGACTTCAGCACCGGAAAGCCGATGCTCTCCAGCCCCTTGGTGAGCCGGTCCCGGCTCCGCGCCAGATCCTTGCGCATGTCGTGAAAATACGCATCCGGCTTGTGAAGGCCATAGGCCACCGCTGCCTGAAGATTAGGCGCCGTGGTGAACGTCAGGAACTGATGCACCTTGGCCGCCACCTTGAGCAGCGGCGGCGCGGCGCAGACGAAGCCGATCTTCCAACCGGTCAGCGAGAAAATCTTGCCGGCGCTGCCGACCTTGATGGTGCGATCCCGCATGCCGGGAATCGTGATCAGCGGAATGTGCTCGCGGCCGTCGAACACGACGTGTTCCCAGACCTCGTCGCAAATCGCGATGCTGTCGAACTCCTGGCAGAATCGCGCCAGCAGCTCGAGGTCCTCGCGGGGATAGACCACAGCGGCCGGATTGAGCGGATTGTTGAACAGCACCGCCTTGGTCTTGGGATTGAAGGCGCTGCGCAGCATCTCCTCGGTCAGCCGCCAGTGCGGCGGCTCGAGGCGGAGCAGGCGCGGAATGCCGCCGGCCTGGCGGATGATCGGCAGATAGGAATCGTAGACCGGCTGGAAGCAGATTACCTCGTCGCCGGGCTCGACCACGGCAAGGATCGAGGCGGTCAGCGCTTCGGTACCGCCCGAGGTCACCATCACCTCGGTCATGGGGTCGAGCTTGAGCCCATGCCAGTGCCCGTAATGCGACGCAATCGCCTGGCGCAGCTCCGGGATGCCCATCATCGACGGATACTGGTTATAGCCGTTCAGCGAGGCATCGGCCGCGGCGTTGCGGATATCCTCGGGGCCCGGATGGTCCGGAAACCCCTGACCGAGATTGATGGCGTTGTTGTCGCGCGCAAGCTGCGACATCGCCTCGAAGATGGTGACCGGAAGGTCGCCAAAGACCTTGTTCAAGGTGGGCATCGAAGGTCAGCCGCCGACCTTGGTCGGCAGCCCTGCGGCCTTCCAGCCCAAAATGCCGCCCGCGAGATGCTTGTCATAGAGCAGCCCCGCGGCCTGCGCCGCCAGCGACGCCGTTACCGAGCGCTTTCCGGAGCGACAGGCGAACACCACCTGCTTGCCCTGCGGGTCCGGGATTGCGGCGGGGTCGAAGGTCGAGAGCGGCACGACCACGCCGCCGGGATAGGCCTCGGCCGCGACTTCGTTGGGTTCGCGGACATCGACGAGGAGATAGCGCCCCTCTTCCATGCCCTTCGAGACGTCCTGCGGTATCAAATCCTGCACGTGATGATCGGCCACGCCACATCCTCCAAAGCCTGCCTGAGG
>DATEJC010000175.1:0-5369 GCA_035278345.1 Bradyrhizobium sp.
AAGAAAGGCGCGGCGGAAAAGCTCCCGCCGCGCCCCATTCATTGTCTCGCTGGTCCAGGGCTGAGAACGCCCCGTTGCCAGGCTGTCAGGCCTTAGCGGGCGATCCCAGCGAGGTGACAGCGCTTGAGATAAGACACTGGATCACCTCCTTTCGTTGTTGATGGAGATTCGAATATAGGCGGCGAATCGGCCGCTGTTAAGGACGGCGCCGGAGGCCACGGTGGGGAACAGGCCATTTTGCGGCGGGCAGGGCGGTTGAGACGGCCCACGCGCCGTGTTAGGTCACCCCTCACGCGGGTGTAGCTCAATGGTAGAGCAGCAGCCTTCCAAGCTGAATACGAGGGTTCGATTCCCTTCACCCGCTCCAGCCTTCGCTCGCGAAGCGAGAAGGTAGCCGCGAGCTACGGCTCGGCAAGCCGGGAGCGAATCGATCCTTGTTTGAAGCGACGAACGGGCCCGCACGAATCATGCGCATCGTCTACTTCTGCCTGGGTTGGGTGATGGTCGCGCTCGGCGTGATCGGCGCCCTCACACCGCTATTGCCGACGACGATTTTCCTGATCATTGCAGCGGCCTGCTTTGCGCGGTCCTCGCCGCGGCTCGAGGCGTGGCTGCTCGACCATCCGACCTTCGGCAAGCCGCTGCGCGATTGGCGCGCCACTGGCTCCATCCCGCGTCCGGCCAAGATCATGGCCTGCTCGGGCATGACGATGGGGTTCGTCATCTTCTGGTGGGGCGCCAGGCCATCGCTGCCGCTCGCGGCTGGCGTCGCGTTGCTGCTGCTCGCCTGCGCTGCCTACGTCGTGTCGCGGCCGACGCCGGTCGATCAGGATTCCTCCGTTTAGCGCTGCGGACTGCCTGCGATTTGCGGCTTTCACGCCCTTCATCATTGAACGCCGTGCAACGCCCGGGCGACAAATCGGTAACCTCTTTGATCGCGAAACTCCGTCATGAAGCCAAAAACGATGCTGATTGTCGCGGCCGTACTGACCTTCATGGGTCTGGGCGTCTACCGTGGAATCGTCGAGGGCATCGCGCCGAGCATGCCGACTTGCTCGAAGTACTCGCTCATCTGCCATCGATAGGCTTCTCGGAACAGATTTCGCTCCGCCTCATGCTGGGACCCTTGCGCAGCGAGGCATCTCGAAGGATGCTCCGGGCTCCGCAAGCTCAGGAGTCCCCATGACCGTCGACGTCAAAGCCGCCACTGACCGCCTCATGCGCTTCCTCGCCATCGAGGGCGTCACCGGAAAGGAGGCGGCGATCGGGCGCGACATCCGTGCCGCGCTAAGGGAAGTCGGCGTGCCCGGGGACGCGATCCGGCTTGACGACGCCAACACGCGTATTCCCGTGCCGACCGAGACCGGCAATCTCATCGTCGATCTGCCCGGCCGGGGCGCGATGCACAACCAGCCGCGCATCCTGTTCATGACCCACATGGACACCGTGCCGCTGTGCGCCGGCGCGAAACCGAAACTCGCCGGTCGCAAGATCGTCAATGACGCCAAGACCGCGCTTGGCGGTGACAACCGCTGCGGCTGCGGCGTGCTGGTCACGCTGGCGGCCGAGCTTGAGAAGCACAAGCTCGATCATCCGCCGATCACGTTGCTGTTCTGCGTGCGCGAGGAGAGCGGGCTTTACGGCGCGCGGCACGTCAAGACCGCCGAGCTCGGCTCGCCCGTGATGGCCTTCAATTATGACGGGGGCTCCGCCTCCAATGTCACGATCGGCGCGGTCGGCGCGGATCGCTGGCAGGTCGAGATTTTCGGCCGCGCCTCGCATGCCGGCGTCGCACCCGAGCGCGGCATCTCCTCGACCATGATCCTGGCGCTGGCGCTTGCCGAGGTAAAGGCCGGCGGCTGGTTCGGCAAGGTGGTGAAGGGCAAACGCCAGGGCACCAGCAATGTCGGCCCGGTCACCGGCGGCGAGGGCAGGCCGGCGGGCGATGCCACCAATGTCGTCACCGACTATGTGCATGTGCGCGGCGAGAGCCGCAGCCACGACCGCACCTTCTTCAAGGAGATCACCAAGGCCTACAAGGCGGCGTTCGAGAAGGCCGCCAAGCGCGTCAAGAACAGCGATGGCAAGACCGGCAAGGTCAAGTTCAAGGCCGAGACCGACTATTATCCATTCCGCATGAAAGAGAGCCTGCCGGTGGTCAAGCGCGCGATGGCGGCGGTGTCGGATATCGGCGCAACGCCGAACATCCGCGCCGCCAATGGCGGGCTGGATGCCAACTGGATGGTCCGCCACGGCGTGCCGACCGTCACCTTCGGCGCAGGGCAGAACGAGCCGCACACGATCGACGAGTGGATCAATCTCGACGAATACGACCGCGCCTGCGCGCTCGCGGTGCAGCTCGCGACGATGCGGTGAGCGTCACGGTTTTCCGAGCCGCCATCGCGAACGCCGCAGCAGGGCAGCGAGCAGCATCGTCAGAGTGAACATGGCGAGCGCAGTCGCCAGCGCGCCGTTGACGGCGAGATAGCGCGGCAGCGAGAAGGTGGCGTGCATCTCGCCGCCGTCGCGCAGCGCGTCCTGCTCGCGATGGCACTGCAGGGCATCGTCGATATCTTTCGTATCGACCTTCAAGCCGAGCACGTCGCGCGCCTCGACCTGGGTCTCGAAATAGCGGCAGTTCTTCGAGCTATCGAGTTTGGCCGCGATCTCCGCCCGCTGCAGCGGCGAGAGCGCAACCCAGGTTTGCGCATTGGCCCGCGGCTGCGAGGTGCCGACAGCGCAGGGCGCGGTGATCGCGGCTGTCATGGTGAGGCAAAGGACGGTCTTCGAAGGCCTCATGCCGCCCCCGATGGAAATCCCGCGGCGAGGCTACCACCGCGCGCCGCACGCACAAGATGTCCCGCATGCCAGCGCGCGCCGCACCGCACCGTGGCAATAGCAGTATGCCTTCATGCCGCCGATGCAGTACTCGGGCTCGAAAAATAGTATATTCGCTAGCCCCAGAACGAGAGCGGGAGTTCCCGCGTTCAAGAAAAAGCTCTGGAGGAACCGCCATGTCGGCTTTGCCGCTTACCGGCATCAAGATTATCGACCTCACGCGCGTGCTTGCCGGGCCCCTGTCGGCGCAGATGCTGGCCGATCTCGGCGCCGAGGTAATCAAGATCGAGCGCCCCGGCGGCGGCGACGACGCCCGCGCTTTCGGCCCGCCCTACCTGAAAGACCCCGAAGGCAAGGCGAACAACAACAACTCCTTCTATCTCTGCGCCAACCGCAACAAGAAGTCGGTCACGGTCAATATCGCGAGCGCCGAGGGGCAGGAGATCATTCGCGAAATTGCGAAGACCTGCGATGTCTTCATGGAGAACTACAAGGTCGGCGACCTCAAGCGCTACGGCCTCGACTATGAGGCGATCAAGGCGATCAACCCCGGCATCATCTATTGCTCCGTCACCGGCTTCGGCCAGACCGGCCCTTATGCGACGCGCGCCGGCTACGACGCCATCCTGCAGGCGATGGGCGGCCTGATGAGCGTCACCGGTCATCTCGATGGCGAGCCCGGCGCCGGCCCGATGAAGGTCGGCCCCTCCATCGTCGATTACATGACCGGCATGAACTCCTCGATCGGAATCCTGGCTGCGCTGTATCACCGCAAGGCCACGGGCGAAGGACAGCATGTCGACGTCTGCCTGTTCGACACCGTCATCGCCTCGCTGTCGCACTACGCGCAGATCTTCCTCGTCAACGGCGTGACCCCGCCGCGCCGCGGCACTTGGGGCAATGGCGGTATGCCGGCCGGCGTGTTCCGCTGCACCGACGGCGAGTTGATGCTGGTGGTCGGCAATGACGGCCAGTTCGCGCGCACCTGCGAGGTGCTGGGCCGGCCGGAACTGGCGAGCGATCCGAAATTCATCAAGAACAACGACCGCGTCGCCCACGGCAAGGAGATCATGGCGATCTTCGCCGGCCTGTTCCTGAACAAGCCCGTCGCCTACTGGCTCGACGAACTGGAGAAGGCCGGCGTGCCCTCAGGGCCCATCAACGATTTCTCGCAAGTCTTCAATGACCCGCACGTGCAGTCGCGCGGCATGCGGGTCAAGGTCAACCATCCCTTCGAGCCGGACCTCTCGCTGATCCGCAACGCCATCACCTTCTCCGGCACCCCCGTGAAGGAATATCGCGCCCCGCCGCTGCTCGGCGCCCACACCGGCGAAGTGCTGGCGGGCATCGGCTATGACGCGGCGAAGGTGAAGGGGCTGAAGGAGCGGAAGGTGATCTGATGCAGAAGGGCTGCGTTCAGCGCAGCCCCTGCCGGTCCATGACAATGTGGTGGATCTGGATGGCCTCGGGCAGTTCGATCAGGAACTCGCCATCGCGGTCGAGATGGTGAACCTTGGTTGGTTCGCCCCTGGTGAAGGCCGTCATCGACTCAAGGTCGCTCCAGTAGGAGATGGTCGTGAACCAGCTCTCGTCCTTGCGATCCTCGCGAAACAGCTGGACGCCGAGCGCCGTCTTCTCCAGCGGCGGGATTCCTTCGCGCTTCAGATAGGCTTCGTAGCGATCGGCGACATCGGTCCGGGTTCGGCCGCGCCAGATGCGTGCAATCGTCGGCTGGGTCGCCATCGTGTTCCCTCGATGCTGGTTGGCAGGGCGAGGCATCGATTGCCTCGCGACTACAACAGTCGCGCGGCTCCGGCGTTCCCGCTGCCCGTCGCGATGGCCTAGAGGTCCTGCCGTGTCAGTCGCCGATGCGGGACCATCGTCCGGGCCGCCAGCCTGCTTGCCGGCGCATTCCCCACTAGCGCCATCACGGCCACGCCCACCACGCGCTCGACGATCCCGGCGACATCATTGAGATCGCATTTGCCTTCGGAGAGCTTCATCAACCGCTCCTTCTCGCGGATGGTGTGGTGGGCCATCGCGAGCGCGAAGTGCAGGCCCCAATAGAGTTCGACGTCGTCGCGGCCGGGCATCGCGCGGCGCATGGCGGCGATGAATTTGCGCAGATGGTCGACCTCGCGGTTCTTGATGCGGCGGATCGGCGGCACCGACTCGATCGAGGCGCGGATCATGAAGCGCGCCGCGGTCGAGCCTTCGCTGTCGGGTCCGAGGCAGCCGCGCAGGGTAGGGCCCACCAACGCGCGCAGGATGGCGTCGATCGGCGCGCGGCCGCCGCCGCTTTCTTCCGCCGCCTTCAGTTCGTTGAGGCGCTCGCGGTTGGTGGCAAGGCTGCGGCTGACGAACAGCTCCGCGATCAACTCGTCCTTGGAGCCGAAATGATAGTTCACCGCGGCGAGGTTGACGTTCGCCTCCGCGACAATGTCGCGCAGCGTCACATCGCCGAAGCCGCGATCGGCGTAAAGCCGTTCGGCGGCCGCAAGGATGGCAGACCGGGTCCGATCGCTGGGCAT
>DATEJC010000176.1:0-2822 GCA_035278345.1 Bradyrhizobium sp.
CCGGTCTTGTCGACGACGAGCGTATCGACCTTTTCCATCCGCTCAAGCGCCTCGGCGTTTTTGATCAGCACGCCCGCGCCAGCGCCCTTGCCGATGCCGACCATGATCGACATCGGCGTGGCTAGCCCAAGTGCGCAGGGACAGGCGATGATGAGCACCGAGACGGCGGCGAGCAGACCATAGGCATAGCGAGGTTCCGGTCCCCACAACGCCCAGGCGGTGAAGGCGAGCAGCGCGATCAGGATCACGGCCGGCACGAACCAGCCGGAGACCTTGTCGGCCAGGCCCTCGATCGGCGCGCGCGAACGCTGAGCGTCGGCGACCATCTGCACTATACGCGACAGCATCGTATCGCGGCCGACTTTCTCGGCGCGGATGATCAGGGCGCCGGTCTGGTTGAGCGTGCCGCCAACGACGGCGTCGCCTTGTGTTCGTGTCACCGGCATTGATTCGCCCGTAACCATCGCTTCGTCGAGCGAGGAGCGGCCATCCTCGACGATGCCATCGACCGGCACCGTCTCGCCGGGACGCACGCGCAAGAGGTCTCCGATCTGCACGGTGTCGACCGGAACGTCTTGCTCGGAGCCATCGCCGGCGATCCGCCGCGCCGTCTTGGGCGCGAGATCGAGCAGCGCCCGGATAGCGCCGGAGGTCTGCTCGCGAGCGCGCAGTTCGAGCACCTGGCCGAGCAACACCAGCACGGTTATGACGGCGGCGGACTCGAAATAGACCGCGACCGTTCCGTCCGCCGCTCGAAAAGCGGCAGGGAAGACGCCGGGCGCCAGCATCGCGACGACGCTGTAAGCCCAAGCGACGCCGGTGCCCATTGCGATCAGCGTGAACATGTTGAGGTTGCGGTTGACCAGCGAAGCCCAGCCGCGCTGGAAGAACGGCCATCCGGCCCACAGTACCACCGGCGTCGCCAGCAGGAACTGGACCCATGCCGATATTCGCATCGGCACGAGATGGTGTAGCGCCGGCAACAGATGTGATCCCATCTCCAGCAGGAACACGGGCAAGGCCAGCACGGCGCCGATCCAGAAGCGCCGCGTCATATCGGCGAGTTCGGGGCTCGGCCCGCTATCGGCACTCACCACCAGCGGCTCCAGCGCCATGCCGCAGATCGGGCAGATTCCCGGCCCTTCCCGGCGAACCTCGGGGTGCATCGGGCAGGTCCAGATCGCTCCCTCAGGCGCTGAAGTCGCAGGCGTTGGGCCGTTCTTATGGTGTGAATGACCGCCAGGGGCGCTGGCCGTCGACGCTTCCACGAGGTAGCGCTCGGGGTTGGCATCAAACTTCGCTTTGCATTCCGCAGAACAGAAGACATGCGCCTCGCCGTCATGTCGGGTTTGATGCCGGGCCGTCAGAGGATCGACCGCCATGCCGCATACGGGGTCCCGCGCTGTTTCCGGGATGGCACTGGCCGGATGGCCAGCGGGGGCGTCATGATTGGCGTCATTGTGCATCGCGTGACGATGCTCGCTCCCTGTCGATCCGAAAAGCCATTCCCGCATGGTTGCCCGTTTTGTCGCCGCAGACCTGTCGCTATGCCTGGGTCACCGACCAGAAAACGCTGGAGGCCTGATCGAACCTCAGGACGACCCGATGCGATCCACGTTTCCGCATGATAGGGTGGTCTTCCGCCAAACCCGTCCTTCCCGACGGCCGCTTCGGCGGTCAGATATTCGTCTGGTCGGCAGGAACCCCCGCAGGTAGTCCGGCAGCGTCATTACCCGTGGCGCAGTCGGCCGACTTCATGCCGAGACCATAGCAGGTCATTGACAGCGATCCGAGCGCATAGCCCCGCACGATCGCCGCGGCCTGTCCCTCGTCCGCAGCCAGGCCGGCAGTGTAGAGCAGGGGAATGAAGTGGTCCGGCGTGGGCACCGCCAAGGCGTAATCGGGATGCTCTAGCACGCGGAGGATGCTGGCCGGGTCCGATGTCATCTGTTCCACCACGGCTTCGTCGAACCGCTGTGCCCACGCTTCCCCGCCGTCCGGGTTGTTCCATTGAACCCGCCCCAGGTTGTGGACCACGTTGCCGCTCGACAGGATGAGCACACCGCTGTCCCGCAGCGCGCCGAGCCGCCGGCCTAGCTCGACATGATAGTCGAGCGGCTTGAGTGCATTGATCGAAAGCTGCACCACCGGCACGTCGGCTTCAGGGAACATGTGAGCAAGCACGCTCCAGGTTCCGTGATCCAGTCCCCATTGATCGCGATCGGCTCCGACCCAGTGCGGGCGAACCGCGTCGGCGACTTCCTCGGCCAGACCGGGCAGGCCAGGTGCGGGATAGTCGAATGCGAAGAGTGCGTCAGGAAAACCGTAAAAGTCGTGGATCGTCCTGGGTCGCGGCATCGCCGTGACAGCCGTCGCGCCGATGAACCAATGCGCTGAGATGACGAGGATCGCACGGGGACGGGGGAGGGTTGTGCCAATCCGGCGCCAGGCATCGGTAAAGCCGTTGCGATCGAGTGTATTCATCGGGCTGCCATGGCCGATGAACAGGGCAGGAAATCGGCTCACGGATGGTCTCCTGCAGAAACGTCGCACCTTAGCGCAACAAGCGAGCCGAGGCGCTCACAAAATCGCGCAGAACACGCGACACCCTACGTTACGTGGCAAGTTTCTCGATCAGATAATCCAGGAGTACCTTCACTCGCGAGGGCCGTAGAGCGCTCGGCGGCGTGACCAGATAGAGGCTGACGGGCGCGAGGCTCCAGCCCGGCAATATCTCTTCGAGGCTGCCTTGCTCGAGCTCCCGCCAGACCGAGAAAATGGGCTGAACCGCGATTGCACGCCCGGCCACGAGCGTTGGCACT
>DATEJC010000177.1:0-3975 GCA_035278345.1 Bradyrhizobium sp.
GACCTGGCCGTCGAGCACGACGTAAAGCTCGCGTCCCGTCGATCCCTCCTCGAAGATGACGTGCCCGACGTCATATTCGTTGATGCATTTCTCGATCGCCATACCGTCCCTTGCACGTTTGGCCGGTCACCCCGGACGGTATGTTAGTCGGGAAACGCCCGCGCGCAAATGACGCAGGGGAAAGGGTTTGCCGCATAGCAGCATGGGCGGGACCCAAGAGGGGACCGAAGGGCGCCCAAGGCGGTACCCATGGCTTCGCCACCATCCGCCCACCTTTCCGGCCCAAATCCGTCCCGGATAAGTTCCTAAAATTTTAGTAACGGCCAAAGCCGGTAAGGAATTGGCAAGAAATGAAAGTTACCAAAAGGTCAACGAATTCTGGAGAATTTTGCCGTGAGCGAACATCCCGAGCGGACCAGCCTTGAAACCGGTTCTGTCAGTGCGGCATTCCACGCCACGACCGAGCCGGTGCTGACGGAATCCCCGGCCATTGCGCCCGACCAGGAATTGACCTCGCCAAAGGCGGACGCGCCCAAGGAAATCGAGCCCCCCAAGGTCGAGCCAAAGATGGAAGCGCCCAAGGTTGAGGCGCCCAAGGTGGAAGCGAAGGTTGAAACGCCGCGTCCGTCCGGCAAGGTCATCATCATGTCGCCCGCCGAGCGGACATGGACGGGTGACGCCAAGGCGGCATCGCAGCCGCCGACCACCCCCTTGCGCCGAGCCGCTGCGATGGTGGCCGTGGTCGGGTTCGCGGCCGTCGCTGGTGCGATCGGCGGAGCGTTCGCGACGTCGGACCTGCGCAACGGCAAGGCCACGGAAGCCGCCGGCCGCAACGTCGGCTTCGAAGCCGCGCTCGCTCGCATCGACGCCGATCTCCTCGCGCTGAAAGCCAGCGTCGACCAGAACGCCAAGCTCGGCGTAACCCAGTTCAACAAGACCAGCGACCGCTTGGACAAGGTCGAGAAGGCGCAGGTCGAGCCGTCGGCAAAGCTTGCAAAACTCTCTGAAGAAGTCGGCAAACTGCGTGCCGCTCACGCGGCCGCTGTCGCGCCTGCGGCTCCGGCCCCGGTTGCCGCCGCGCCGGCGCAACTCGCCGCCGCCACGCCTGCGGTGACGACGGTGCCGAAGGACGTCACGGGAACGGTCGCTCCGCCTGTGCCTGCCGCCGCCCACGAGCCCGCGCCCGCTACGGCTGCCAAGGTCGAAGTCGCCCGCCTGCCGACGGTGGAGGGCTGGGTGTTGCGCGACGTCGGCAGAGGCAGCGCGCTGATCGAGAGCCGACGCGGCCTGTTCGAGGTCTATGCCGGCGATCCCATTCCCGGCCTCGGCCGCGTCGACGCCATCCGCAAGCAGGACGGCCGCTGGGTGGTCGTGACCAGCAAAGGTCTCATCGTTTCGCGCTAAGGCAGGGTCTTGCAAAATGCGAGGCGCTTCACTGCGATGTGAAGCGCCTTTCTGCTTGAATAGGCCTCTGCGCGGGGTGTTAGTGGAGGCATGAGTACTCCGCTGCGGATAGTCGCGGGCCTGCTTTGCCTGCTGTACGGCGCTCTGCCGGTACGCGCGGCGCCGGAGAAGGCGCTGGAGCGCGGAACCGCAACCACTGATCCGCTGGCGCTGCGTGAGCTCGACCGCGGCAGGTTCGGCCTTGGCCGTATCCTGAACCCGTCGCGCGCCAATGCGAGTCCCCTCGATAACGCCGAGCTGTTCAGGCAACCGTCAATGGCCGCGGTCAAATCCGCCATCGACGCGGAGTTCGAGCGCTACATCGCAAGACACACCGCGGAGCTGCCCGGCGAGACCATTGGCGTAGGCGAAGCATTCGATTTCCAGCTGTTCGATCGCGCACTGCTCACCTCGGCCGACACGCGTTTCGTGCTCGCCGGTATCGTCAATCGCATGGACCGCGCCTATGTCGCGGAAGCAAGCTGCGGCGAAATCCGGCTGATCTATCGCCTGACCCGCACGGATGTGCCGGCAGGCGGCGAAACTCTGGCGCGGCTGCCGGTGACTCTCAACGTGATCCTGCACGCCAGGGGCGAGCCTGCGGTCGATCGCGACGGCCAGCCGATCACCTGCGCCGCGATTGCGCAGCGCTGGCTCGCGACGTCGGATCTGGCGCTGACCGGCCGGGACCTTGCCGCAAAACTTCAGCTCAAGGACGGTCCGCTCGATATTGTCTCGCACCGGAATATCGACCGCATCGAGACCAATCTGCAGATTGCGCATGCGCGCAAATCGGCGCGGCGCGATTTCCGCACCGACTATCTCCTGAAGGTGTTCCGCTACGACGCGCAGGCGCGCGCCTTCAACGAAGTGCCGCTGGAAAACCAGATCGACCGCGAGCGTCTCCTCGCCGATAGCGGCCTTGCGCGCGACTTCAAGGAATGGCTGCTCGATCCCACGCACTTCGCCGAGCTCGATCGCGGTACCATCCTGATCCCGGAGAAATTCCTGGCCAAGGCCGCCATTGCGCCGACGCCGGTTGGATTCGTGCCGTCGAACCTGCTGCCCGAATTCGGTCTCAGCGAAGGCGAGGGGAGCCATGCCGTGTTCAGCGAGGGCGATGTCGTCGCCGCGCTGAAAAGGGCGGCAAGCGACCGAACGTCCCTGCAGAACATCCGCTCCTTCGGCGGCTTCCAGCGCCGGCTCAACGACATCACCTGCGCCGGCTGCCACCAGACCCGCGGCATCGGCGGCTTTCATTTTCCGGGAGTCGACTGGATGACGGCCAAGCCGTCCAATGCCACGGTGGTGCCGGCATCGCCGCACTTCTTCGGTGACCAGGCCCGTCGTCGCGATATCCTTGCCGCGTTGCGGGACGGCAGGCAGCCCGATTACTCCAGGGGCTTTGCCAGCCGGCCGCAATTGCGCGGCACGAAAGAGCTTGCCGGCACCGAATACAATGATGGCTGGGGCGCGCATTGCTATCGCCTCGTCCGCCCAAGTGCCTCCAACGATGCGAGTTTCCGCAACTGGACCTGCGCGAAGGGCCTCACCTGCCAGACGGCGGACGCGACGACGCGCATTGGCATGTGCTTTGTGAAGCCGCGATAGCGAGGCGGCGGTTTGACCCGGCGTCATGGTTTGGTGCTAGGCTTGGCGGGCAACAAGCCGACAGGACATCCAATGAGCGATCTCGATGCCGAGGAGAAGGCCCGCAACCGCGAGGTCGCGCAGAACGCGCAGCATCGCGAGGCCGTCAGTGCCGTCCGCGTCAGCGGTTGGGCAATCTTCATTACCTTGGTTATTGCTTCGATCGTTGTCGGCATCGTCTGGGCCTGGACGCATCGCTGACTTCTTCTCCCGCAAGGGGAAAAGGTAAGATGGCTACTTCGCGTAGTGCGTCATCCGCTTGCCCGGCAATAGATCGTAGGCCGACTTCCATCCAGGTAGCTGCGCCATGCGGCCGAGCCAGGCGTGGATCGCGGGATGGCTCGTTGCAAAATCGTAGCCGGTCTCATCGGCGGGATAGTGCAGGTAAGCCATCATCGAAATGTCCGCGACTGTCGGACGCGTGCCGATGGCGAACGCATTCGTCTTCAGATGCTGCTCGAGGATGGACAGGAAATCGTCCAGCCGCCGCCGAAAGTGTTTCAGCACATGCTCATCCGGCGAAGGTGTGAAGGTGCGCATGAAGCGATAGGTCGCCATGTAGCCGGTGAGCTTGTGGTTATCCCAGAACAGCCAGCGCAGCAGCTCGAATTTTTCCTCCTCCGTCTCGCCGCCGAAGCGGCCGTACTGCCCAGAAAGTTTCAGAAGGATCGGCGCCGTCTGGGTGAAACGCTTGCCGTCGATCTCCAGCACCGGGATCTCACCCATCGGATTGACGTCGCGCCGCCACTCCGCCGTGCGGGTGGCGCCGCCGGCGAAATCGGTCCAGACGCCCTCGAAGCTTTCGCCGCACAGCGTGAGCATCAGCGCGAGCTTGTAGCTGTTCCCGGACTCAGGGAAGTAGTGCAGGCGGTATTTCGGCAT
>DATEJC010000178.1:0-18701 GCA_035278345.1 Bradyrhizobium sp.
TTTTTCCTCACGGAGTCACCACGATGCAACCGCAACTGCCGATCAACGTCGATCCCGATACCGGCGTCTGGACCACCGATGCGCTGCCCATGCTGTATGTGCCGCGCCACTTCTTCACCAACAACCACGTCGCCGTCGAAGAGGCGCTGGGCCGCGATACCTATGTGGAGATCCTCTACAAGGCCGGCTACAAGTCCGCGTACCACTGGTGCGACAAGGAAGCGAAGCTGCACGCGATCAGCGGGATGGCGGTGTTCGAGCACTACCTGAAACGGCTGTCGCGGCGCGGCTGGGGACTGTTCTCGATCCTGGAGGCCGATCCGGCGACGGCCCGCGCGCGCATCGCGCTGCGGCACTCGTCATTCGTGCTCGCGCAGCCGGAAAAGGAAGGCAAGCTTTGCTACATGTTCGCCGGCTGGTTCGCTGGCGCGATGGACTGGGTCAATGACACGACGCCAGCAGGCAAGGGCGCACCGCGCGCGCAGTCGAAGGAGGTGCAGTGCGCGGCCGAGGGTCACGATCATTGCGTGTTCGAAGTGTCGCCAGTCGCCCACTAAGCAACTTGCACTGACCGAACCCGTCCGCACTACGAACCATACAAACGCCAGAGGTCGTCCGCGATGCGTTATCCCCACTTGTTCAAACCTTTGCAGCTCAACCAGCTGACGCTGCGCAACCGGATCGTCAGCACCGCGCACGCCGAGGTGTATGCGGAGCCGGGCGGCTTGCCGGGCGACCGTTACATTCGCTATTACGAAGAGAAGGCGAAGGGCGGCGTCGGCCTGGCGATCTGCGGTGGCTCGAGCCCGGTCTCCATCGACAGTCCCCAGGGCTGGTGGAAGTCGGTGAACCTGGCGACCGACCAGATCATCGATCCGCTGTCGCGTCTCGCCGAGACGATGCACCGCCACGGCGCCAAGATCATGATCCAGGCGACGCACATGGGGCGCCGCTCGGCGTTCCACGGCGAGCACTGGCCGCACCTGATGACGCCGTCCGGCGTGCGCGAGCCGGTGCACCGCGGCAACGCCAAGATCATCGAGGTCGAGGAGATCCGCCGGATCATCACCGACTTCGCCGCTGCTGCGAAGCGCGTCAAGGACGCGGGGATGGACGGCATCGAGATCTCGGCCGCGCACCAGCATTTGATCGACCAGTTCTGGAGCCCCCGCACCAACTTCCGCACGGACGAGTGGGGCGGCAGCCTGCAGAACCGCCTGCGCTTCGGCGTCGAGGTGCTGAAGGCGGTACGCGAGGCGGTCGGCAAGGACTTCTGCGTCGGACTGCGGATGTGCGGCGACGAATTCCATGAAGACGGTCTCGATCACGAGCAGCTCAAGGAGATCGCCCAGGCGATGTCCGAATCGGGGCTGATCGACTATCTCGGCGTGATCGGATCCGGCGCGGATACGCACAACACGCTCGCGAACTGCATGCCGCCGATGGCGCTGCCGCCCGAGCCGTTCGTGCATCTCGCCGCGGGTATCAAGGCGGTGGTCAAGGTGCCGGTGATGCACGCGCAGAGCATCCGCGACGCGGGCCAGGCCGAGCGCCTGCTCGCCAGCGGCATGGTCGACCTGGTCGGCATGACGCGCGCGCAGATGGCCGATCCGCATATGGTCATCAAGATCCGCGACGGGCGCGAGGACGAGATCAAGCAATGCGTCGGCGCGAACTACTGCATCGACCGCCAGTACAACGGCCTGGACGTGTTGTGCGTGCAGAACGCGGCGACGTCGCGCGAGGCGACCATGCCTCACCTGATCGAGAAGTCGCGCGGCCCGAAGCGCAAGGTGGTCGTGGTCGGCGCGGGTCCGGCGGGGCTGGAGGCGGCGCGCGTCGCGCGTTCGCGCGGACATGACGTCGTGCTGTTCGAGAAGAACACCGAAGTGGGCGGGCAGATCATGCTGGCGTCGAAGGCGCCGCAGCGCGAGCAGATGGCGGGCATCGTGCGCTGGTTCGACATGGAGACCAAACGCCTCGGCGTCGACCGGCGCCTGGGCGTCGAAGCCGACGCGAAGATGATCACGGCGGAGAAGCCGGACATCATCGTGCTGGCGACCGGCGGCCGCGCATTCTCCGACCAGGTGCCCGCGTGGGGCGTCGCCGAGGGGCTGGCGGTCAGCTCGTGGGATGTGCTGTCCGGGCGCGTCGAAGCGAAGCAGAACGTGCTGGTCTACGACGGCGTGAGCACGCATGCAGGCGCGGGCGTGGCCGACTACCTGGCCAGTCGCGGCGCCAAGGTGGAGATCGTCACGCCCGATGTGAAGGTTGCCGATGACTGCGGCGGCACGACGTTCCCGATCTTCTATCGCCGCCTGTACGCGCAGGGCGTGATCCACACCCCGAACTACTGGCTCGATCGCGTCTACGAGGAGGACGGCAAGAAGATCGCGGTGCTGCGCAACGAATACACGGAAGAACTCGAGGAACGCGCGGTCGACCAGGTGGTGATCGAGAACGGTTCGACGCCGAACGACGCGCTGTACTGGAAGCTGAAGCCGGAATCGGTCAACCGCGGCCAGGTCGACGTGCACAAGCTGTTCGCTGCGGAGCCGCAGCCGTGCCTGTCGGAGACGCTCGGCAACGGCCGCTTCCTGTTGTTCCGGGTCGGTGACTGCATCTCGATGCACAACATCCACGGCGCGATCTACGACGCGCTGCGGCTCGTGAAGGATTTCTGACGATGAACCCGTCCAACCTGATTACCGTCCTGCTCTGGCTGTCGGTGGCGGGGCTCGCCTTCGCGGTGTTGAAGCGCGCGTCGTACTGGCGGCTCGGGCGGGCGAGCGCGCCCGGCACGCTCGGCATTGCCAATCTGTTCGCGATCCCCAAGCGCTATTTCGTCGACCTGCACCACGTGGTTGCGCGCGACCCGTACATCGCCAAGACGCACGTCGCCACGGCCGGCGGCGCGATCGGCGCGCTTGCGCTGGTGTTCGTCAACTACGGTCTCGCCATCTACTCGCCCTGGCTCGACAAGCTGACCTTTGCCGCGGCGCTGGTGATGCTGGTCGGTGCGGTGTTCGTGTGGCGCCGGCGCCGGTCGAAGGACGTGCCCGCGCGCCTGTCGAAGGGGCCGTGGAATACGCTGCCATGGCTGCTCGGTTCGTTCGCGCTCGGGCTCGCCCTGTTCTCGCTGGTACCGGCCGGTCTGATGTCGGGCGCGTTCGCCGTGTTCTGCGCGGTGCTGATCGCCGTCGGCGCGCTGGCGATGACCGTCGGCGCAGCGCAAGGCGGGCCGATGAAGCATGCGATCGCGGGCCTGCTGCATCTTGCATTCCATCCGCGCCAGGAGCGCTTCGCGGCGTCGCCCGAGTCGTACACAGGAAACGGCACCGCCACGCCGCCGACCGCGCTCAAGCTGCCCGACATCGATCAGCGGGAGTATGGCGTCGCGAAGCCGGTCGAGTTCCGCTGGAACCAGTTGCTGAGCTTCGACGCGTGCGTGCAGTGCGGCAAGTGCGAGGCCGCATGTCCGGCGTTCGCTTCGGGCCAGCCGCTGAACCCGAAGAAGCTGATCCAGGATCTCGTCGTCGGGATGGCGGGCGGAACCGATGCCGCGTACGCAGGCAGCCCGACCCCCGGCATTCCCGTCGGCCGGCATCGCGGCGAGCCGAACGGCCCGATCGTATCCGGCCTGATCGAGGCACAGACATTGTGGTCGTGTACCACCTGCCGCGCTTGCGTGCAGGAGTGCCCGATGCTGATCGAGCACGTCGATGCCATCGTCGACATGCGCCGCAACCAGACGCTTGAGCATGGCACCGTGCCGGGCAAGGGCGCCGAAGTGCTCGCGAACCTGCGCGAAACCGGCACGATGGGCGGCTACGATACCGCTGCGCGCTATGACTGGTCGGTCGACCTGAATGCGCCGGTGGCGCAGCCCGGCAAGACGGTCGACGTGCTGATCGTCGCCGGCGAGGGCGCGTTCGACATGCGCTACCAGCGCACGCTGCGCGCGTTCGTCAAGGTGCTGAACCAGGCGGGCGTCGACTATGCGGTGCTCGGCGAGGTGGAAACCGACACTGGCGATGTCGCGCGCCGCCTGGGCGACGAGGCGACCTTCCAGCAGCTGGCCAAGCACCTGATCGGCACGCTCGGCACGCTGTCGTTCCGCCAGATCGTGACGGCCGATCCGCACGCGATGCACAGCCTGCGTAACGAATACCGTGCGCTGGGTCTGCGTGTCGAGGTGAAGCATCACACCACCTATATGGCTGAGCTCGCGTCGAGCGGGCTGATCGCGCCGAAAGCGGTCGAGGCGCTGCGCGACAAGCGCATCACCTATCACGATCCCTGCTATCTCGGCCGCTACAACGGCGAAACCGAAGCCCCGCGCAAGCTGCTGAAGACGATCGGCATCCAGGTGGTCGAGATGGAACGCAACGGCATGCGCGGGCGCTGCTGCGGCGGCGGGGGTGGCGCACCGTTGACAGATATTCCCGGCAAGCAGCGCATCCCCGACATCCGCATCGCCGATGCGCGCGCGGTGGGCGCGGACGTGGTCGCGGTCGGATGCCCGAACTGCACGGCGATGCTGGAAGGCGTCGTCGGCCCGCGCCCTGACGTGCTTGACGTGGCTGAACTGGTCGCCGCCTCGCTGGAGTGAATCGATGAACACGACGAAACGAATCGACCCGCGCCGGCCGTTCATCATCACGGCGGCGGGCCTCAGGCGGATCACGCTGGGCGAGTCCGGCAGCGCGGACGCAAGCGCCGCGCACTGGCCCGCGCACGGCCACGCAGCCGAGGGGGCAAAGCCACGGCGGATGGTGAAGGAGCCGCGCCATGTGCTGCTCGTCGCCGCGCACAGCGAACGCGGCGCGCTGGACGAGCATGCGCGCCAGGCAGTCGCGGCGGCCGCGCTGCTCGCCGATGCGCAGACCGAAGTGATGCTGATGGTGTTCGGGGAACTGAAGGACGACGCGGCGGAGCTCGGCGTCGACAAGCTTATCGCGCTGCCAGAGTTCGACCGGCGCACGTTCGCGCCAGACAGCGAGCTGCGGGCACTGCAGGCGTGCGCGACGGCGCTGTCGCCCCGGCATGTCTTCCTGCCCGACAACGCGAACGGCGACGGCGATCTCGGCCGGCGATACGCGGCTGCGGCGGGCGCCAGCGTCGCGACGGAAGTGGTCGAGATCGACGCGCGGCATGTCGGCGTGTATGCGCACGCCAGGCGTGCGTTCGCGACCCGTGCGCTGCCCGAGGTCATCCTGCTCGCGCCAGGGGCGGTTGACACGAAGCTGCCGTTCACCGGCGCGGGCGAGCGCCTGTCCGGCGAGTTCCTGCACGCCAGGGGAGGGACGCAACTGTATCGCGACCTCGGTGTCGAGGAAATCGATGCCGCCCAGGTCGCGCTGGAGGAGGCGGACTTCATCGTGGCGGCTGGCAACGGCGTGACCGACGTCGGCGCCTTCGAGCGGCTCGCGGGCGCGTTCGGCGCCGCGATCGCCGCCAGCCGCGTCGCGGTCGACAACGGGCATTTCACGCGTGACAAGCAGGTCGGCGCGACCGGCAAGACGGTCGAGGCCAGCGTCTACATTGCGTTTGGTATCTCCGGCGCGGTGCAGCACCTGCAAGGCATCAAGGACTGCCGTCACGTGATCGCAGTCAATCTGGACGGCAGCGCGCCGATCGCCAAACGCGCGAACCTGACCATCGTCGGCGACGCGCAGGCAACGATCGCCGCACTGTTCGAGCAGGTCCAGGCCGCGCGCCCCGCACGGGGTCAGCAGCCGGCCGCAGCCCGTCCCCGCGAAGCCGCAGGAGCCGCAGCATGAACGCCCCCACACAAGTGCAACGTATCGCGGTGCTGGTGTCCGTCGGCCGCCATCCGGTCAGCGGCGCGCCGCGCTACAGCCGCAACGACGCCGCCGCGCTCGAGCTCGGCCGCGGCCTCGCGGAAAAATATCGCGCGCGGCTCGCCGTGATTCACGCGGGCGACGCCGCCGATCCCGCGCTCAACGACTACCTGGCGCTCGGCGCGAGCGAAGTCCAGGTGCTCGCTTGCGCGGGTGGCGAAGACGCCGCGCGCGCGCTTGCCGCCCACGTGAAGGACTATGACCTCGTGCTGACCGGCACCCGCGCGGAGGGCGCGTACGACACAGGGATGTTGCCCTACGGCGTTGCCGCGGCGCTCGGCTGGCCGCTGGTCGGATCGGCCGTCGACGTCGACATCGGCGGTGGTCGCGTCGCCGTGCGGCAGTTCCTGCCGAAGGGACTGCGCCGGCGCGTCGATGCCACGCTGCCCGCGGTGGTTGCCGTACATCCGCTCGCGAACGCGCAGCCCCGCTATGCGTACGCGCGGCTGCGCGCGGGCACGATCCGGCCGGTGCCTGCGGCGCGATGTGAAGATGGCGCCGCCGCCGCATGGACGCTCGGCGCCGTCGAGCGCAAGCCGGTCCGGCTGGCCGCCGCCGAGAAGCGCTCCGGGCATGCCCGGATGCTGTCGGCGACGACGACCGAGAGCCGCGGCGGGAACGTCGTAAATGGTGGGACTTCGGTCGAAAAAGCACAAGTGATCCTCGCCTACTTGCGCGAGCATCAACTCATCGACTACTGACACGTTGCCGGTCTGTCGGCAAGCAACCAGGGATGCAGGAAATCCGGAGCAAATAATGAAAGTATCGGCAGACATTCGCGCGCTGGTGGAGCGGCGCAAGGCGGGATACAGCCTCGAGGCGCCTTTCTATCTGAGCGAGGAGATTTTCGCGCTGGACATGGAGGCGATTTTCCGCAAGCACTGGATCCAGGTGGCGGTCGAGCCTGACGTGCCGGAGCCGGGCGATTATGTGACGGTCGAGCTCGGCCACGACTCGATCCTGATCGTGCGCGACGATGACATGCAGGTCCGCGCGTTCCACAACGTCTGCCGCCATCGCGGCGCGCGGCTGTGCAACGCGGACAAGGGCACGGTCGGCAACATCGTCTGCCCGTATCACAGCTGGACCTACAACCTGAACGGCGACCTGATGTTCGCCGAGCACATGGGCGAGAAGTTCGACCGCTGCAAGCACAGCCTGAAGTCCGTTCACGTCGAGAACCTTGCCGGCCTGATCTTCGTCTGCCTCGCGGACGAGCCGCCAGCCGACTTCGCGGCGATGCGGGCCGCGATGGAGCCATACCTGCTGCCGCACAACCTGGCGGACACCAAGGTCGCCGCGCAGATCGATGTGCTCGAGAAAGGCAACTGGAAGCTCACGATGGAGAACAACCGCGAGTGCTATCACTGCGTGGCGAACCATCCGGAGCTGACCATTTCGTTGTACGAGTACGGCTTCGGCTATCAACGCTCGCCCGCCAACGCCGAGGGCATGGAAGCGTTCGAGCGCACCTGCATCGAGCGTGCCGCGGAATGGGAAGCGATGAGCCTGCCATCGGCGGAGATCGAGCAACTGCTCGACACCACCGGCTTCCGCACCCAGCGCCTGCCGCTCGACCGCAGCGGCGAATCGCAGACGCTCGACGCCAGGGTAGCGTCGAAGAAGTTGCTCGGCAAGTTCGAGCAAGCCGACCTGGGCGGGCTCTCGTTCTGGACGCAGCCGAACTCGTGGCATCACTTCATGAGCGACCACATCGTCACGTTCTCGGTGATCCCGCTGTCGGCCGGCGAAACGCTGGTTCGCACCAAGTGGCTGGTCCACAAGGATGCGCAGGAGGGCGTCGATTATGACGTGAAGAACCTGACCGCGGTGTGGAACGCGACCAACGACCAGGATCGCGCGCTGGTTGAGTACTCGCAGTGTGGCGCGGGCAGCAGCGCGTACGAACCCGGCCCGTACTCGCCGTTCACTGAAGGCCTGGTCGAGAAGTTCTCGGCCTGGTATATCGGCCGGCTGGCCGAGCAGATCGGCGCGTAGGCGCAACAGCGGAGGCAGACATGATGCGCGATGCGGTCTTTACCGAGCCAGCGGACAGCCGGGTAACCCGCCCGGCGTTCTGGAGCGCGCTCCCCGAGCGCTGGACGAGCGAGGTCGAGGAGACGCTCGTGTGCTGCCAGGTGCGGCAGGAAACCCACGACGTGAAGAGTTTCTTCTTCCGCTCGCCGGAGGGGAGGGCGTTTGTGTTCGAGCCGGGGCAGTTCATCACGCTCGAGCTGGATATCGAGGGCGAGACGATCAATCGCTGCTACACGGTCTCGTCGTCGCCGGCGCGGCCGCACACCATCTCGATCACGGTCAAGCGCGTGCCGGGCGGCAAAGTGTCGAACTGGCTGCATGACCACCTGAAGCCGGGGGCGTCGATCCGCGTGCTCGGCCCGGCCGGCGAGTTCACGTGCGCGCGCCATCCGGCGCGCAAGTACCTGTTCCTGTCCGCGGGCTCCGGCATCACGCCACTGATGTCGATGAGCCGGGCGCACCACGATCTCGCCGAGGATCGGGACATCGTGTTCGTGCACAGCGCGCGCACGCCGGACGACATCATCTTCGCGCGCGAGCTCGATCTGATCGCGGCAAGCCATGCGAACTTCCGCACGTCCTTTGTCTGCGAGCGGGTTGGCGCGCGCACCAGCTGGCCGGGCGTGACGGGCTTCCTGTCGCTGCCGTTGCTCAAGCTGATCGCGCCGGACTTCATGGAGCGCGAGATCTTCACGTGCGGGCCAGCGCCGTACATGAAGGCGGTGCGCGGCCTGCTCGACGAGGCGGGCTTCGAGCGCAGCCGCTACCACGAGGAGAGCTTCTCGTTCGAGGCACTGACCGCAGAGGCCAGCGAGCCGGTCGCCGATGCCGCCGCGGCGGCAAACGACGAGGCGGGGTCGGCGCAGTTCAATGTCAGCTTCGCCAGGAGCCAACGCGAGATCCTCTGCGGCGCGGGGCAGCATGTGCTCGACGCGGCGCGCCAGTCTGGCGTGCGGCTGCCGGCGTCATGCACGCAGGGGATGTGCGGGACCTGCAAGGTCAGGCTGGTTGCCGGGCAGGTCGAGATGAAGCACAACGGCGGCATCCGCCAGCGCGAGATTGACCAGGGCATGGTGCTGCTGTGCTGCAGCAAGCCGCTGTCGGATCTCGTGATCGATAAATAAGACGGGACGCCTGCCAGGCGGGTGGCGCAGCACGATGTCCGTCGCAATGCCTGGCCAGGGTGGCGACGAATCTAACTAAACGGGGCGCTACCGCCCCGACCACTGGAGGTATGCCATGAAGCTCTTTGCAAAGGTGTTTTGGGCCGGCGCAGCGTCGGTGATGATGACATGGAGCGCGCTGGCGCTGGGGGATGCCAAGCCGACCTTGAAGATAGGCTACGTCGAGGGTTGGGACGACAGCGTCGCGACGACGAATGTCGCCGCACGGATCATCGAAAAGAAACTGGGGTACCCGGTGCAACTGGTGCCGGTCGCGGCGGGGGTGATGTGGCAGGGCGTCGCGCGCGGCGATCTCGATGCGACGCTGTCCGCCTGGCTGCCGGTGACGCAGGGCGCGTACTGGGATCAGTTCAAGGCCAAGGTTGTCAATCTCGGACCGAACTTCACTGAGGCAAGGATCGGCCTGATCGTTCCCGCGTCGGTGAGCGCGAAGAGCATCGATGACCTGAACGCGCAGAAGACGGCGTTCGAAGGCCGCATCGTTGGCATCGATGCCGGTGCCGGCGTGATGCGCAAGGCTTCCGAGGCGATCAAGAGTTATGGGCTCAGTTATTCGCTGATGCCGAGCTCGGGCAGCGCGATGACGGCCGAGCTGGCGCGCTCGATGAACGCGAACAAGCCAGTGATCGTCACGGGCTGGGCGCCGCACTGGATGTTCGCGAAGTGGAAGCTGCGTTTCCTGGAGGATCCGAAGAAGGTGTTCGGCGATGCCGAGCATGTCGACAACATCGTGAACCCGGGCCTGGAGACGAAGGCCAAGCCGGTTGTCGTATTCCTGAAGAAGTTCCAGTGGAAGCCGGGCGAGATCGATAGCGTGATGCTGGCGATCCAGAGCGGCACCAAGCCCGATGCGGCCGCCGATGCGTGGATCGCCGCGAATGCGGAACGCGTGAATGCATGGGTGGAGGGCGCGCATTAATTCGGCACGCGACCCAAGGAGACAGTATGCGCCGGCCACGATTGCATCGCGATCGTGGCCGGTGTGCATTGAGCTTACTGAAACACGACTGTCCGGTCCCCGTTCAGGAGCACCCGTCGTTCGATGAACGCGTTGACGGCGCGGGCCAGCGTGATGCACTCAACGTCGCGCCCGACGGCAAGCAGCTGGTCCGGCCGGTACGAATGATCGACACGCTCGACGACCTGCTCGATGATCGGGCCTTCGTCGAGATCGTCGGTGACGAAATGCGCGGTCGCGCCAATCAGCTTGACGCCGCGTGCATGTGCCTGGTGATACGGCTTCGCGCCCTTGAAGCCGGGCAGGAACGAGTGGTGGATGTTGATCGCGCAATTGGCCAGCCTGGCGCTTGTCTGTGGCGACAGCACCTGCATGTAGCGCGCAAGGATGACCAGCTCCGCGCCGCTTGACTCGAACAGGTCAAGCCATTGCGCTTCCTGCTGCGCCTTGGTTTCGGGCGTGATGGGAAAGTGCCGGAACGGCAGGTCATGCTGCCGCGCGAGCGGCTCCAGGTCGGGATGGTTGGAAGCGATCCCGACGATGTCCATCTTCAACTCGCCCATGCGCCAGCGGAACAGCAGGTCCGCGAGGCAATGCTCGAGCTTCGACACCATGATCAGCACCTTCGGGCGCGCGTACGCGTCGTGGATCGCCCATTGCATGCCGAAACCCTCCGCTATCGGCGTGAACTCCTGGCGCAACACGTCGACGCGCAGCGCTTGTTCGCGCGTCGGATGGAAGACGCAGCGCAGGAAGAAGCGGTTGCTCAGGTCGTCGTCGAAGACGGTCAGTTCATCGATGTAGCAGCGGTGACGCTCGAGCAGGCCGACCACGGCGGCGACCTGGCCGGGTGCGCTCGGGCACGACAGCGTCAGGATGAATTGTTGTGAACGAGACAGCGCGTCCATGCGATTCCTCTGTTGGGTTGAATGGCGCGGGGCGCAGCGTGCGCACGCATACCATGCGCGAAGTAGAGCAGGAGGAATGGCGGCCCGGATAGAACCGAAGCGCCGCGTGCATGGTATCGGCCCGTCATGCCGGAGCTTGCGGTGCGGGATGCTGTTGTCACGAACCGGAAGGGGACATGGGGCGCTTCAGAACCATTCCGCGTCGTTTGTGAACTGGCGGCGCCAGAGATCAGTTTCCGTTGTTTGCCCTTGTCGCATTTCTGCAAGCGCTTGTCGGAATTCGTCGGCAGGCGGGGGCCTTTTCTGGCAACTATGTAGGTATCGCGCAATTGCGCTTGTGATGCGACGGATCAGGTTTGCCGAGGGCATTCCAGGAAAAAGGTAGCAATACGCCGGCAACGCTCCCCGGACAGAGGGAAACGCAGCAAGGCATTGCTATGTGATGTGTGAGTCCCCGCAGGATCAGGAGAAGATTTCGATGGATAGTCCAAAGGTCGTGGTCGAAGGTCTGTGCAAGGTATTCGGAAGCAATCCGAAGCAGGCGCTCGATATGCTCGCATCCGGTTCGACGAAAGACGAAGTGTTCAGGCGCACCGGCCAGGTCGTCGGCGTGCACAACGTGTCGTTCGAGGTGCAGGAAGGCGAAATTTTCGTGCTGATGGGCCTGTCAGGCTCCGGCAAGTCGACGTTGATCCGTCTCGTGAACCGGCTCGTCGAACCGACCGCCGGCAAGGTGCTGATCGGTGGCCGCGACGTGGCGGCCGTAAGCTGCTCGGAACTGATCGCGCTGCGCCGCACGGACATGAGCATGGTGTTCCAGTCGTTCGCGCTGATGCCACAGCGCACCGTGCTTTCGAACGCCGCATTCGGGCTGGAGGTGGCTGGCGTGAGCAGGAAGGAGCGCGAGCGCCGTGCCATGGATGTGCTTGAGCAGGTCGGCCTGGCGACGTTTGCGCAGAAGCTTCCCCGCGAGTTGTCGGGCGGCATGCAGCAACGCGTCGGCCTTGCGCGCGCGCTTGCCGTCAACCCGTCGCTGATGATCATGGACGAGGCGTTCTCCGCGCTCGATCCGCTCAAGCGAAAGGAAATGCAGAACGTGCTGCTGCAGCTGCAGAAGGAGCATCGGCGCACGATCATGTTCGTGTCGCACGACCTGGAAGAAGCGCTGCGCATCGGCAGCCGGATTGCAATCATGGAAGGCGGCCGCCTGGTCCAGGTCGGCACGCCGCAGGAAATCATTGCGAGGCCGGCCGACGACTACGTCCGCACGTTCTTCGACGGCATCGACACCAGCCGCTACCTGACCGCCGGCGACCTGATGCAGACCGACGCCGTGCCGATCGTGTCAAAGCCCGATGCGGCGAGCATCGCCAGGACGCTGAACGGCCACGCCAGCTATGCCTTTGTGCTCGATGCCCAGCGCAAGGTCCGTGGCTGCGTCATGCGCGATGCTGCGCCGGACGTGCGGCCGGTCGAAAGCATCCGGCGCGATGCGTCGCTTGAACACGTCGTCGAGCGCGTCGTCGCGAGCCCGAACGCGCTGCCGGTCGTCGACCACGACGGCTGCTACTGCGGCTCGGTTGACCGTGCCGTCATCCTGAAGGCCATCACGCACCACTCGCGAGGTAACCATGTCTGAAATGCTTCCGCTCGGCCGCTGGGTCGACCAGTCTGTCCACTACCTGCTCGATCACGACGCGGCGACGTTCGACGCGATCGGGCGCGCGATCGAGGGGCTTGCCGCACTGATCGAGCACGGCCTGCAGGCGGTGCCGATGTGGCTGATGATGGCGATCTTCATCGGCATCGGCCTCTGGCGCGTCGGTTGGCGCTTCGCGCTGTTCACGGCCGCGTCGCTGTTCGTGATCTTCGCGACAGGGTTCTGGGACCAGACCGTCATCACGCTGGGCCTTACACTGTCGTCGACCATCATCAGCCTGCTGCTCGGGATTCCGCTCGGCATCTGGGCGGCGAAGAGCAGGGTAGTCGCGGCCGTCGTGCGTCCGATCCTGGACCTGATGCAGACCATGCCGGCGTTCGTCTACCTGATTCCTGCCGCGATGCTGTTCGGTCTCGGCCGCGTTCCGGGCATCCTGTCGACGGTGATCTTTGCGATGCCGCCCGCGGTGCGTCTGACGAGCCTTGGTATCCGCCAGGTGAACATGGAGATCGTCGAGGCCGGCCAGGCGTTCGGTTGCACGCCGTGGCAGCTTCTGTACAAGGTGCAGTTTCCGAACGCGCTGCCGTCGATCATGCAGGGCGTCAACCAGACGATCATGATGGCGCTGTCGATGGTGATCATCGCCTCGATGGTTGGCGCGGGCGGCCTGGGCAACGAGGTGCTGGCGAGCATCCAGCGTCTGGACATCGGGCTGGGCTTTGAAAGCGGCCTGTCGGTCGTGCTGCTGGCAATTGTCCTCGACCGCATCACCGAGAGCTTCGGCCGCGCGCCGGGCACGGCGAAGGCGCCGCTGTTCTGGGGGCTCAGGCAACTGTTTGGCGCCAAGGCCACGACAGCGCAAGCCTGATCCCGGGGTCATCCGTTCGCCAGGAGAGCCATGTGAGGTCCGTTGCCGCCGTACCAGCTGACAGCGCTTCACCTTCAATGTCGTCCCTCGCGCATTTCGGCTTCCTGGCGCTGCCTGAATTCTCGATGATCGCGTTCTCGAGCGCGGTGGAAGTGCTGCGCATGGCGAACTATGTCGGGCGCGCCGAGCATTACACGTGGTCGGTTTATTCGCCAGACGGCGCGCCGGTGCACGCGAGCAACGGCATCGTGGTACGGCCGACGCGCGCATTGGATGGGACGAGACTGCCGGACGTGATGATCGTCTGCGGCGGCATTCGCATCCGCGATTTTTTCGACGACGGCACGCGTGCGGTGCTGGGCCGGCTCGCCGGGCAGGACATTCCGCTCGGCGGCATCTGCACGGGTGCCTATGCGCTGATGGCGAGCAGGCTGCTCGACGGATACCGCTGCGCCGTGCATTGGGAGAACCGGTCCGCGCTGCACGGCGAGTTTCCGCTGGTGCATTTCGCCGACGAACTGTTCGTCATCGACCGCGACCGGCTTACCTGCACGGGCGGCACCGCGCCGATCGACATGATGCTGAATCTCGTCGGTCTGCGCTTCGGCCGGCAGCTTGCCACGCAGGTCTCTGAGCAGTTCATTCTCGAGCGGATCCGCAGCGCGACCGATCCACAGCCGATTCCCGTCGATGCGCGGGTTGGCCTCTCGCGCGCGGAGCTGATCGAGGTGGTGCGGCTGATGGAGGCGAATATTGAGGAACCGCTGTCGCTCGATGAACTGGCGCGGCTCGTGCGGCTGTCGCAGCGGCATCTGCAGCGGATGTTCAAGCTCTATCTGAATGTGTCGCCGACCCACTATTACCTTACCCTGCGCCTGAAGCGCGCGCGCGACCTGCTGCGCACGACCAACGCGTCAATCGCCCGTGTGACGACCGTGTGCGGATTCCATTCGCCGTGCCATTTCAGCAAGGCATACCGCGCGCTGTTTGGTCATGCGCCCAGCCACGAACGCCGGCCGCCGGGACGATGACCGGCGGCATGCACCAACTACTGACTTCGACATGCTGATGAGCCAGACGATCTCGCAAACGCTGCGCACTCCACTGTATGAGCGTCACCGTGTCTTCCACGCTCGTATGGCCGATGTTGGTGGCTGGGAGCTGCCGACCGCCTATGGTTCTCAGATCGAAGAGCACCACATCGTACGCGCGGATGCCGGTATGTTCGACCTTTCGCACATGTGCGTGGTTGACATACACGGGACCGATGTTCGAATGTTTCTTGGCAAGCTTCTCGCCAACGACATCGGCAAACTTAAAACGCAAGGCAAGGCACTTTATTCGTGCATGCTTAACAACGAAGGCGGTGTGATCGATGACCTCGTTGTTTACTACCTGGACGATGAGTACTTCCGCATCGTCTTGAACGCGCACACCGCAAGCGGCGACATTCAATGGATCCGGTCGCAGATCGTTGCCACGAACAGCTCGGTGACTCTTGTCCCCCGACGCCAGGATCTGGTTACGGGCGATGCAGAGCCGCTGGCAATTATCGCAGTGCAGGGTCCCAATGCTCGGGAAAGGGTGTTTCGAGCGATTCCATCAACGCACACCGCTGAAAAGGTAAGGCCGTTCAATTCCATCACCGTTCACGACGCTGCAGTGGGCGAATTGATGTTGGCGCGAACTGGGAAAACCGGCGAGGATGGTTTCGAATTGATCATGCTGGCAAAGCATGCTGCTCAAGTGTGGGACATGCTGAGGTCGGCTGGCATTCACGCAACAGGCCTGGACGCATGGGAGACCCTTCGGCTCGAGGCGGGCACGCACCTGAACGGGCGGGACATGGATCCACAGACCTCGCCCTTCGATGCGGGTTTAGGCTGGAGTGTCGATCTTGGGTCGGAGCGCGATTTTGTCGGCAAGGCAGCGCTATGCACTCGCCGCCAGACCCGGAAGTTCGTCGGACTCGCCTTTGAGGGCGCAGCGGTAGCCCGCACGCAAAGCTCAGTGACGAATCACCAGGGAGAGGTGATCGGGAAGGTCACCAGCGGTACGTATAGTCCGACACTTCGATTCGCCATCGCTTTGGCGCTGATTTCCCCTGACATCAAGTTCGGCTCGTATGTGAGTGTTGATGTCTACAACAACAGGATCTCTGCGAAAGTAGTCCGTCCGCCTTTCGTACGGGACGGAAGTCCAGTGCAGCAACACGACCATGCATGACAACTTGCCAGAGCGCTTGCGCTCGCTCCTTTTCGTTCCCGCAGACAGTGACCGGAAGCTTGCGGCCTCGCTGAAGTCAACTGCGGATGGCCTGGTGTTCGACCTCGAGGATGCCGTGCCCGAACAAGGAAAGGACGACGCACGGTCCCGGTTGGTCGGCTTCCTCGAACAGCACCGCAGCTCGATGCACTCGGCTTTGCTGGTGCGTGTCAATGGTCTGGCGTCCGGCCATATCCTGCGCGACCTGGCGGCCGTGATCCCGCACCGGCCCAGCGCGATTGTGCTGCCGAAGTGCCGTAGTGTCGATGACGTGCACCGCCTCTGCGACTTCCTCGCGGCTTTTGAATGTGCGCTATTGGACGATGGCTGGAAAGTCTCTATCATCGCGATGGCAACCGAATCGTCCGAAGGTGTGTTCGGCCTGTCGTCGTATCGCAATGCGCCCTTGCGGCTGCGTGCGCTGATGTGGGGCGTGGATGACCTTGCGGCCGACCTTGGCGTATTCTCACCGCATATCGGCAAGGAGCTGAGTGCGCCGTTTTCCGTGGCTCGTACCATGTGCCTGATGGCGGCGGCCCAGGCGGGTATCGACGCCATCGATGCTGTCAGCACACGCCTGACCGACCCGGTGCAGATCGGAGAAGAAGCCGCGCAGGCGAAGCGAGACGGATTTTCGGCCAAGGCTGCAGCGCATCCTTCTCATATTGATGCCATCAACCAGGCTTTCATGCCGCAGGAAGAGGAGATACGCTGGGCCAGCCAGGTGGTCGAGGCGTTCTCAAGGGTCGGCGCCTCGGGTGTGGCCAGATTAGGAAATGCAATGATAGATCGGCCCCACCTTCGCCTGGCGCATCGTATCCTGTGTCACATTGAGGAGAACTGAGCTACTGGACAGCATGGGAGGGCGGCTCTTGTCACAAAACTGGATGGGCTCGGTTCGCGCAAGGTTCGCTGTACAAGCGCCTCGCCGATTCACTGGTCGCTGGAGTTGAACAAATGATCAGCGTTGCTCGACGGTTGCTCGTTCCTGGCCTGAGCGCCTTGTTGCTGTGCGTCACTTGCAGCCAGTCTTATGGGCAGCAGGTTGTCAAGATCGGCGTGTCCAGCCCTCTTACCGGAATCAATGCAGCCAATGGCAAGGATATGGAGAGCGGTGTTCGCCTCGCTGTCGAGGAAGCCAATTCGCAGCGCATCAAGCTGGACGGCCAGGACGTCCGTTTCGAGCTCGACTCGGTGGACGACCAAAGTGACCCGCGCATCGGCGTTCAGGTCGCCCAGAAACTTGTCGACGATGGGGTGACCGTAGTTGTCGGGTATTACAACTCAGGCGTCGCCCTTCCGTCCGCGCCAATTTTCGCCAGGGCAGGTGTCCCGCTGATCCATCCGGCGGCGACCAATCCGACCATCACGCATCAAGGCCTGAATACCGTCTTCCGCATCATTGCGACTGATACGCAAAACTCCGGTAACGCAGGGAAGTACGCGGTTAAAGTCATGAAGGCGCAGCGCATTGCCGTGATGGATGACCGAACCGCATTCGGCCAGGGGGCAGTGGACGAGTTCAAGAAAGCCGTCGCCGCTGCCGGCGGCAAAATCGCGATAGCTGAATACACCAACGACAAGGCGGTCGAGTTCAGCGCGCAGCTCACGAATATCAGGGCCGCCAACGCCGACCTCCTGTTCTTCGCCGGCCTGGACAACCAGGCGGCGCTCATCACGAAGCGGATGAGGGAACTCGGGATGCGCACCCAGTTCGTCGGGAGCGGGGGCGTCGCCGACAGCATCTTTCTAAATGTCGCTGGTCCCGCCGCGGAGGGCGCGATGGCCTGGGAATATGGGCGCCCAATCGAAACGCTACCGCAAGGCAAGGTCTTCATGCAGAAATTCAAGAAACGCTTCCGCACCGACAGCCTCATCTATGCGCCCTTCGCATACGACGCCGCGTGGGTAGCTATCAACGCGATGAAGCAGGCAAAGTCCGCGAAGCCAGTCGAGTTCATGTCGGCGCTCCAGGCAACGCAATACGAAGGCATCACGGGGAAGATTGCCTTCGATGCGAACGGCGACTTGAAGCAACCGACTTCGACGCTCTATCAGGTCAAAGGTGGCCGCTGGGTTCCGGTAACGACGATTGGGGCCGAATGACGTTGCGACTTACGCGTCATATTGTAGATACTGTATATATATACAGTATCGTCGGCCAGCCCGGTCCGTAAGAGAGGCAGGGGCATCGTAGTCAAAGTCAAAAGGGCAGCGGCGTGCAATCCTTCTGCTGTTCGAAAGGTTCGATAACCTGTTGATTCTATTGGTACATGTCTGCAGCTCTTTGCTCCTGTTGTTGACGGCAAAAGTCGCGCTAGCCTGCTGATTCGTATCCATAAACGCCGTCTCTCGCGCACATGATTTCCCTACATAGCGGCCCCTGCGCAGCCCCGTTGCTGCTATCAATGTTCTCTTCCCGGCCGCCTGCCCATGAAACGCACCACCACCATTCCAATCCCGCCTCCCGATGCCGCACATATCCTGGTGCCGGCCGACGCGCAGGCGGGCCATGCCTGCGCCGACGACCGCAACTTCGTCACGGCGCTGGCACGCGGCATGGAGTTGTTGCGCGCCTTCGGGCCGCAGGACGATTACCTGGGCAACGCCGAGCTGTCGCGGCGCACCGGCATCCCGCGCCCGACCGTGTCGCGGCTCACCTACACGCTGGCCACGCTCGGCTATCTCACCTACATCGAAGCCACTGAGAAGTACCGGTTGGGGCAGGGCGCGATGGCGCTTGGCCATCGCTATATTGGCGGCGCCGGCATCCGCGAGATCGCGCAGCCGCTGATGCAGTCACTGGCGTTTACCACCGATTGCACGGTGGCACTGGCCATGCCGGACCGGCACGCCATGGTCTACCTGGAAAGCTGCCAGCCGCGCGGGGCGCTGGTGATCCGGCTGGCGCCGGGCGCGCGCCTGCCGATGGCCACCTCGGCGATCGGCCGCGCCTG
>DATEJC010000179.1:0-14497 GCA_035278345.1 Bradyrhizobium sp.
CGACTGCTTGGGATCGAAAGGAAAAAAAGCCCGGACGATTGCCGCTGATCCTGCTTGGCGTTTTTGCGATCGCCTGCCTCGTCGCGCTGATCTTCGTCGGCGATCTGGCGCGGTACCAGGAGGCGGCCATGGTCGGGGAAAGCCAGGCTGCGCTGCGCGAGGTCAACGATCCCGAACAACTGGAGCAGGCACTCAAGCGGTATCCGGCCAATCGAATCCTCAAGCTGGTCGTACTGGCCGGCGAGAAGTCCGCCGACATCGAAACTGCCACACGCCAGATGCTGAACGGGGTCGAGCCTGCGGGGCTTGCGAAACCGGTCGACCTGACGACGGCCCCGCGCGGCGACCTCGAAGCGCTTCGCCGCGACCTGAAGACCGCGGAAGGCAACGTCACGGTGCTCACGGCGCGCGTCGGCGCGCTCGTCAAGGCCAAGCGCGGCGAGCTCGAAAGCGGCGTCCGCTCGCTCGGCGTGGAAAGCGCTACCATGTCGAAATTCATGGCCGCGGCCGACGAGCAGCTCGCGGAAGAGACGGCGCTCGCGTCGAAGATGCTGGCGGCGCGCGCTGAATATTATGGCGCTTACGAAAAATGCGCCGCGCTGCTGGTCAGGGAGTACGGTTCCTACAAGGTGACCAACGGTCAGTTTATCTTCCGCCTGCAGCCGACGGCGGACAGCTACAATTCGGCTTCAGCGGCGATGGCGGCCACAACAAAGCGGATGGCCGATCTGGAGGAGGAGAGAGGCGCGCTCCGGCAGTCGCGGCTCAGCCGGTGGAAGAAGTTCGTTAGCGGCGAGTAAACGACAGATTAGCGTCAGCGCTTCCTGCCGAAGACGGGCGCAGCCATCCTTTTCGCCGTCCAGTCAAAGAAATCGAGACGGCCGGACCATTTGTGAACTTCGGCGCCGCAAACGATGCATGCGAAGGCGCCGGAGCGCTTGCTGTGCAGCTCTTCCCTTGTCGCCGTGTAATCCATCCCGCAACTGGGGCAGGTGAATTGTTCGAGTGTCCATATGCTATTCGCCATTGCGGCATTATACGCGGCAAGGCCGGTTCTTGAAACGCATGAGCGCGTCTTGCGGCATGAACGTTGAAATGAATGTTAAGCCGTACTTAACTGCAGTGCAGAAACCTTGGGACATTCCCCATGCGCACAATGGCAAGCCTGGCTGTAGCGATGACCGTGCTGGCGGCCATGCCTGCGCGCGCCCAGACCTACGATCCGGCGTATCCGGTCTGCCTGCAGGTCTGGGGTATGGCGAGTAACTACATCTCATGCCGCTACACTTCGATAGGCCAGTGCCAGGTCTCGGCCCGGGGCCGCGCGGCGCAGTGCCTCGTCAATCCGTATTTTGCGGGCGGACCGAGGAAGGGCCGCACCTATCGCGGCCCGCAATGATGCACGTCTATTTGCGTCGGGCGAACTCGTTTATTTGCGCCAGGCCGCTTCGTTCTTCTTCTCGTAATCGCCAAAGGCCTTGATCAGGCCGCCCAGCACTTCGGCCGAGGTCTCGAACATGGCCTTGAGCTGCGGCTCGTCGACCTTCTCGATGTCTTCGCGCAGATGCGTTTTGATCTCGACGAGAGCCGTTTGCATTTTCTGGACGTGGTGGTGCGGATTGCGATCGGCGGCGCTTGCCATGGCTCGTCTCCTGTCCGATACCTCTGGGGAACCCGGGGTTTTTCGATTACGGGGTCAACAGCGCAAGCAACGGTCCGTTCCGATGAACAAGGCACAGGCAGCGACTTCATCGGCAGGGGCCGCCGGCTCGCCGCGAGAAGTGCTTTTCATCTTCCTCAGGCTCGGGCTGACCTGTTTCGGCGGGCCGATCGCGCATATCGGCTATTTCCGCGACGAGTTCGTCGTGCGCCGCAAATGGCTGGATGAGCAAGCCTATGCCGACCTCGTGGCGTTATGCCAGTTCTTGCCGGGGCCGGCGTCGAGCCAGACTGGATTCGCAATCGGGTTGATGCGGGCAGGTTATCTTGGCGCGCTCGCGGCATGGACCGGCTTCACCTTGCCGTCGGCGATTGCGCTGGTGTTGTTCGCCTATGGCGCAAGCGCGCTGGGCGGGCCGGTCGGCACAGGGCTGGTGCACGGGCTGAAGCTGGTGGCGGTCGCGATCGTGGCGCAGGCGGTGTGGGGCATGGCGCGCTCGCTTTGCCCCGACAAGGAGCGCGCCTCGATCGCCTGCATCGCGGCGCTGATGCTGCTGTTCAGCACTTCGTCGCTGGTGCAGATCGGCGCGATCATTCTCGGCGGCATCGCCGGACTTGTTCTGTGCCGCGCGGAACAGGCCAACGGCGCGAGCCACATCTCGATGCCGGTGTCGCGCAGGGCAGGGCTCGTCGCGCTCACCACCTTTGTCATCCTGCTCGCGGGCCTGCCGGTGCTGGCGCAGCTTGCGCCCTCGTCCGGCGTCGCGCTGTTCGAAGCGTTCTATCGCTCCGGCGCGCTGGTGTTCGGCGGCGGCCATGTGGTGCTGCCGCTGCTGCGCGAGGCGGTCGTAGCGCCGGGCTGGGTCAGCGACGATGTCTTCCTCACCGGTTATGGCGCGGCGCAGGCAGTTCCGGGTCCGCTGTTCACCTTCGCCGCCTATCTCGGCGCGGTGGTCAAGGGATCGCTGCAAGGCCTTCCCGGCGCGCTGGTCGCGCTGGTCGGCATCTTCTGGGATAGTTTCCGCAAGCGCCTTGCGGCGCAGGCGATGATGCGGGGCGTCAATGCGGCCGTGGTCGGCATCCTCGGTGCCGCGCTGTACAATCCCGTATGGACCTCGAGCGTGCAGGGCCCGCGGGATTTCGCCATCGCGCTGGTCGGCTTCGTACTGCTGGTCGCCTGGCGCGCGCCGCCGCTGGTCGTGGTCGCCTTCAGCGCCGTCGCGGGGATTGCCGCGGAGCTGCTATAGCGGAACGCGCGCTGCGCTCTGTGCGGAGGATGCGGCGCGCCAGCGTGACGAAATTGTGCACCACCATCGATGTCTCGTCCTTGCGGTAGACCAGATACACGTCGGCGGACGGCGGGGAGGGCCGGATCGGGCGGAAGGCGATCTCGTCCGTGGTGAAGCGGGCGATCGATTGCGGCACCAGTGCGACGCCAAATCCCGCAGCAATCAGGCTTGGCACCGACTGCGCGTCGACGACCTGCTGTGAGACGCGCGGCAAGAAGCCGGCATCGATGCAGCACTTCTGGATGTAGCGTGCAAAGTCCGAGCTTTCCGGCTGCAGCACGACATGGTCCTCGGCCGCGAGGTCGGAAAGCGTGACGCGCTTTCGCCGAGCGAGGGGATGGACGTGGGGCAAGGCAACCACGACTTCCTCCTTCCACGCGAGTTCACTGGCAAGGCCGTGTTCTGTCGAGGCGCTGCGAATGAGGCAGATGTTCGTCGTTCCCTCGAGCAGCGCCGCGATCTGCAGGGATGGCGCCTGCTCGTGCACTGTCATGCGCACCGACGGTGCCTCCTGCCGGTAGGCGGCAAGCACGTCGGCGAGACGCCCGCGCAGCACCGAGCCGGTGGCGCCGATGTCGAGCGTGCCGACAAGGCCGGCGCCGACTGAGCGGACTTCCTCCTCCGCCGATTTGATCTGCTGCTGGATCGTCCATGCCCGCGCCAGCAGCGCAGCGCCCGCCGGCGTCAATTCGACCCGCCGGCTAGTCCGGTAGAACAGCCGCGTGCCGAGCGAAGCCTCCAGCGCCTGGATCTGCTGGCTCAGCGGCGGCTGCGACAGGTTCAGCCGCCGCGCCGCCGTGGTGAAGCTGCGCTCCTCGGCGACAGCCACGAAATAACGGAGCTGGCGCAGGTCCATATGGTGCCCCTATTGATCGTGTCGATTTATATATTGGACACCCAAACCGACATGGTCAACGAATAACGGGCAGAGTTGTACCGGCCTTCAAGAGCCGGGCGGCCAAGCGCTGGTTCGCGGAAATAGCCGGGTAAGGCGGGCCAGCGGGGACGGGCGACGGTTGCGGCGACGGCGCCGGCCGGAGGCGCACCGGGTTCGTCCTGAAGCGATGCCTAAGGTCACCATCGATGACGGTCGCTTCAATCAGGCGAAGCTGCCCGAGATGGCCACGCCAACCAATCGAGGTCACCCGTGCCAAATCTCTTCAAATCGCTGTTCTTTCAGGTCGTCATCGCGCTCGCTCTCGGTATCCTGGTCGGCATGGCCTGGCCGGACCTTGCGCTGCAGGCAAAACCGCTCGGCGACGGTTTCATCAAGCTGATCAAGATGCTGGTGCCGGTGATCGTGTTCTGCGTCGTCGTGCACGGCATTGCGGCCGCCGGCGACCTCTCCAAGGTCGGGCGCGTCGGCATCCGCGCGCTGATCTATTTCGAGGTCGTCACGACCATCGCGCTGCTCCTCGGCATCGTGCTCGCCTACACTTTCCAGCCCGGTGTCGGCATGAACATCGACCCGAAATCGCTGGACGCCAAGGCGATCGGCGGCTTCACCCAGACGGCAGCGCAAGTCGCCGGCGGCGGCGTCTCCGAGTTCATCTTGAAGATCATCCCGACCACCGTCGGCAGCGCCTTCACCACGGGAGACATCCTGCAGGTTCTGATCGTCTCCATCATGTTCGGCTGCGCCGCTTCGCTGTGCGGCGAAAAGGCCAAACCGGTGATCGAGTTCATCGGCCGCGTCAACGACATCATTTTCAAGATGATGGGTTTCGTGGTTCGCCTGGCACCGATCGGTGTGTTCGGCGCGATTGCCTTCACCGTCGGCAAATACGGCGTCGGTTCGCTGAAACAGCTCGGCGGCCTTGTGCTGCTGTTCTACGTGTCGGTATTCCTGTTCGTCTTCATCGTGCTGGGCGGCATCATGCGGATGTTCGGCTTCAGCCTGCTCAAGCTGCTGCGCTACCTGCGCGAGGAGCTGACCATCGTGCTTGGCACGGCGGCGGGCGACAGCGTGCTGCCGCAGACCATGCGCAAGCTCGAGCTGCTCGGCATCAAGGACTCCACGGTCGGTCTCGTGATCCCGACCGGCTACTCCTTCAACCTCGATGCGTTCTCGATCTATCTGACGCTTGCGGCTGTGTTCATCGCACAGGCCACCAACACGCCGCTGGCCACCGGCGATTTGCTGGCGATTCTCGGCGTGGCGCTGCTTACCTCGAAGGGCGCGCATGGCGTTCCCGGCTCGGCCATCGTCGTGCTGGCCGCGACGCTGGCGGCGTTGCCCGCCATTCCCGCGATCGGCCTGGTGCTGATCCTCTCCATCGACTGGTTCATGGGGATCGCGCGTGCGCTCGGCAACTACATCGGCAATTGCGTCGCCACCGTCGCGATTGCCTCCTGGGAAGGCGACATCGACCGCGAGCGGGCGAATCGCGTGCTCAACGGCGAGGTCGACCCGGCCGGTGCGGCGGAAGGCGGGCTGGCTCCGTCGGCCGCGGCCTCTTAATAGAATAGGCGGCGCGGCTGGTTGTCCCAGCCGCGCCGCTACCCACCGGATCCAAGGAATGTTGACGCTTCCAATTGCACCCCTGACCAAAGCGGCCTTCGCGCCGTTCGGCGAGGTGATCGAGTTTGGGGATGCGAAGCCGAAGCTGATCAATGACGGCTTCGCCAAGCGTTTCGATGAACTCGCGCGCATCGACGTCGCGGCGAAGGGTGGGACGGTCAACATCAGCCTGTTTTCGGGCTCGCTGCGGCCGAGCCCGATCCTGATCAAGCTGATGGAGCGGCATCCGCTCGGCAGCCAGCTGTTCATGCCGATGAACGAAAAACCGTGGCTGGTTCTGGTGTGCGCCGATCCGCACGTGCCCGCGAGTTACCGTGCGTTTTCCGCTTCGGGAGAGCAGGGCGTGAACTATGCGCGCAACATTTGGCATCATCCGCTGCTGGTGCAGACGGATGCGAGCCCGTTCATCGTCGTCGACCGCGCGGGCCCCGGCAACAACCTCGAGGAAGCCAGGCTTGCGGAAGCAGACTGGCTTTCGCTCGCGCCCAATGCTGCGTGATCTCAAAGAGGCGAAGGCAATGCAAACGCGATCCTATCATGTGCCGCCCGCGGGCCACCCCGCACAGACCGAGCTCCTGACCGGGCGGGCGGTGTTCACCGAAGCCTATGCCGTGATCCCCAAGGGCGTGATCCGCGACATCGTTGCAAGCTATCTGCCGCATTGGGATGGCGCGCGCGTCTGGGTGCTGGCGCGACCGCTCTCAGGTTTTGCCGAGACCTTTTCGCATTATCTCGTGGAGCTGTCCGAAGGCGGCGGCAGCGAGCGGCCTGAACCGGATGCGGAGGCCGAAGGCGCGCTGTTCGTGGTCGGCGGCGAGCTTACGCTGCACCTTGCGGGCAAGGAGCACGCGATGGGCGCCGGCGGCTTTGCCTATATCCCGCCTGGCTCCTCCTGGAGCGTGCGCAACCGCGGCGCGGGCCATGCGCATTTCCATTGGATCAGAAAACTCTATCAGCGCGTGGCAGATCTGGCATTGCCCGATCCCGTCGTCACCAACGAGACGGCGATTGCGCCGGCGCCGATGCCGGGCACCGAGGGACGGTGGGCAACGACGCGCTTCGTCGATCCCGCCGATCTTAGGCACGACATGCACATCACCATCGTCACCCTCGAGGCCGGCGCGTCGATTCCGTTCGCCGAGACTCACGTGATGGAGCACGGACTCTATGTGCTCGAAGGCAAGGCGGTCTACCGGCTCAACCAAGACTGGGTCGAGGTCGAGGCCGGCGACTATATGTGGCTGCGTGCCTTCTGCCCGCAGGCCTGTTACGCCGGCGGCCCCGGACGTTTCCGCTATCTGCTGTATAAAGACGTGAACCGGCACATGGACCTGCGTGCGTTGCGGCCGTCCGCACGCAGCTAGCCTTCACGCCTCGAGATCGGCGAGCCGCTCGCGATTGCGTAGCACGATCTGGCGGGCGCCAGACAGGCCAAGCACGCCCTGCTGCTGCAGTTCGGACAGTGCGCGCGAGACGGTCTCCAGCGTCAGGCCGAGATAGTCGCCGATGTCGCGTCGGCACATCGGCAGCGCGATCATGCCGCTCTTGGCGAGGCGGCGGTCCATCTCCAACAGGAAGGTGGCGACGCGCTCCATCGCGGTCTTGCGGCCGAGCAGCAGCATGTGGTTTTCGGCGTGCCGCAGTTCGCCAGAGGTGATCGACCAGAGGTCGCGGGCGACGCGGACGTCGTTCTGGGCGGACTGTTCCAGGCTCTTGCGCTTCACGAGGCGCAGCGTGGTGTCGAGGATGGCTTCGGCGGCGAGGCGATGGGCGGCGCCGGATTCGAGGCCGAACACGTCGCCGGGCAGATGGAAGGCGCCGATCTGACGGCGGCCGTCGGAGAGCAGCTTGTAGGTGCGCACCGCGCCGCGGATTACCTGGTAGACATATTCGGCCGGCTCATCCTCGCCGTAGATTTCCTCGTCCTTGCGATAGGTGAATTCGGTGGCGATCAGGCCCGCATGCCCTGTCAGCACGCCGAACCGGTCGCTGGTCGCGCAGGGAAGGGGAGCAACCTTGCGGGCGATGGGAGTTGAAGTGCTGATCGACTGGGTGAGCATTTGGGCATCTCCTCATTCCGGGATGTCCAAACCCTAACCAGGAAGCGGGGGGTCCGAAATTTGGTCCGATGCCTTAAGGGCAAGCCCTTACGTAGTTTACCGGAGCCGGGCCGCCGCAAGGGAATTAGTGGCGTGTGTCGCGCTCGCCAAGCGCACCCCTGATCTGGCCGATCAGGCTGTCGTCGAGCAGCGGCTTGCGCAGGACATGATGGACGCCGGCGCTGGCGGCCCGTTCCGAAATGTGCTCGTCCGGATAGCCTGTGATCAGGATGATGGGCGCCGAGATATCGCGGTTTCGCAGGCGCTTGACCAGATCGAGCCCGTCCATGTTGGGCATCTTGTAGTCGATCACGAAGCAATCGGCGCCGTCCGAGGCTTCATCCTGCAGCAGCGCCGCGCCGCTCTTGAAGGTCCGCACGGCAAAGCCGTCAGTCTCGAGCAGGAACTGCAGCGAGCCGAGCACGTCGGAATCGTCGTCGACAACGTAGATCATGGTCTTGGCCGGTGAAGCTGACATCACCGACTCCCGCAAATTCCGGATTTCTTTGAAAGATGCATCCCGATCTTATGGCAGATATGCATTCAAACGACTTGATCTGCCTCAATCCCTCAGCGCGCCCGCTCGCATCGCCAGCCGCACCAGTTCGGACAGGCTGCCGGCCTGCATCTTGGTCATGACATTGGCCCGGTAGACTTCGATGGTCCGGGGGCTGATGTCGTATTCACGCGCAATCGCCTTGTTGGAGAGGCCCGCCACCAGCCCGTCCATCACCTGGCGCTCGCGCGGGCTCAAGGTCGCGATCCGCTCTGATATCTCGCGGGTGACGGCTTCCTGCTTCGCCTCAGGCTCGGCGCGCTTCAGTCCGGAATCGACCATGGTGATGAGAAGATCGTCGTCGAACGGCTTTTCGAGGAAGTCGACCGCGCCGAGCTTCATGGCCTCCACCGCCAGCGGCACGTCGCCATGCCCGGTCATGATGATCACCGGAAAGCGGGAGCCCAGCGACTTCAGGCGGCGCAGCATTTCGATGCCGTCCACGCCGGGCATGCGTACGTCGGAGACGACGCAGCCGAAATCGAGGCCTGCGAGCCTGTCGAGGAACAGCTGCGCCGACTCGAACAGCACGACCTCGAAATCGGCGGAGTTGAGCAGGAATTCCAGCGAATGGCGCATCGCCTCGTCATCGTCGATGACGTAAACCTTTCCTCTAGGCATCAGTCAGGCTCTCGTTCGGTACAGCCGGCAATGTAAAGCGAAACGTCGCGCCGCCGGAAGGGTTGTTCTCCGCCCACATCTTCCCGCCATGCGCCTCGACGATGGAGCGGCTGATCGACAGCCCGACCCCCATGCCGGTGTCCTTGGTCGTGAAGAAGGTCTGAAACAGATTCGATTCGACGCCGTCGGCGAAGCCATGGCCGGTGTCGGCCACCGAAATCTCGATCATGTCATCGGCGACCAGCCGGGTCGATGCCACCAGCCGGCGCTGCTTCGAGGCAGTCATCGCTTCCAGCGCATTGCGGAACAGGTTGACCAGCACCTGCTGGATCTGGACGCGGTCGACGAGGACGAGATCGTGCCGACGGTCGAGCTCGAACTGCAGGCTGACGCCCTGTTCGCGCGCCCCGGTGAGGCCGAGCGCGCCGGATTCCTCGATCATTTTCGCGACGCTTTCAACGCGCTTTTCCGATTCGCCGCGCGCAACAAAATCGCGCAAGCGGCGGATGATCTGGCCCGCGCGCATCGCCTGCTCGGCCGCACGGTCCATCGCGCTCTCGATTTTCGCCCGGTTGGGATCGGAGCTCGCCGTCAGCAGCCGGCGCGAGCCTTTCATGTAGTTGCTGATGGCGGCGAGCGGCTGGTTCAGCTCGTGCGCCAGCGCGGATGCCATCTCGCCCATCGCCGACAGCCGCGATATGTGGACGAGTTCCGATTGCAATTCCTGCAGGCGATGCTGGGTCTGCTGCTGCTCGGTGAGGTCGCGTACGAAGCCGGTGAAGAATATCTCGCCGCCCGAGCGCATTTCGCCGACCGACAGATGCATCGGGAAGGTGGTGCCGTCCTTGCGCCTGCCGGTGACGATGCGGCCGATGCCGATGATGCGGCGTTCGCCGGTGACGCGATAACGCTCGAGATAGGAATCGTGGCGGGTGCGGTCCGGCTCGGGCATCAGAACGCTGACATTCTGGCCGATGGCTTCACCGGCGGTGTAGCCGAACTGCCGTTCCGCGGCATTGCTGAAGAACTGCATGATGCCGCGGCTGTCGATCACGATCATCGCGTCGGGAATGGTCTCCAGGATCGAGCTCAGATGCGTCTCGCGCGTGCGCAGCGCTTCCTCGACCTGCTTTTCCTCGTCGATGTCGAGCGCGATGCCGCTCAGGTGATGCGGCTGGCCGTCCTCCGCGCGAACCAGGCCCGCGCGCAGGCGTATCCAGTGCCTTGCCGTGGGCCGGGTCGCGATCGAGAAAGTGATGTCGAGCCGCGCGCCATTGTCTACCGTGTTGGCAATCGCCCGCCGCATGCGCTCGCGGTCGAGCAGGTCGAGCATCGAAAGGAAGGCGTCGTAACCAAGCGTGCGCTTGCCGGGAACGCCGAACAGTTCGCCGGCATTTTCGGACCACGCGATTTGCCACGTCTGGAGATCGAGATCCCAGATGCCGACCCCCGATCGTTCGATTCCCAAGCGGAATCGCAGGTCCCGCACGGGGTCGTCAGGCTGAGGTTGGACGGTATTGGTCACGCCGGGCCTTTGCAGTCAGCCGCCCACGGCCGCGTCGCTTCAGCGACACGCCGGGATGGTTATGGAACAAGCCTATTTGTCCCAAGGCCGGGCAAAGCTCAAGTCTTTAGCCGAAGGAAGTCAGCTTGCTTTTGCGTCCTGTTCGTCCTCGGCGGAATTGACATAAACCCCTGACATCGGCTCGAGCCAGACCAGATGGTCGTGCACCTTGCGCACGCCGGTGACGTTCTCCGCCGCGACCACGGTCGCTTGCCGCGACCGCTCGTCCGTGATGATGCCGGAAAGATGCACGATGCCGTCGCGTACCACCACGCCGAGCCCGAACGGCTTCCAGTCGTTCCTTTCGATTGCCGCATAGATGCGGTTACGCAGGTGATCGTCGTCCGCGGTCGGATCGGGCACCTCGCGGGCGAGGTCGAGCACCGCCTGCACCAGATTGGTGCGCGTGACGATGCCGACGAGTTGATCGCCGCGCATGACCGGAACGCGCTTGATGTCGTTCTTCTCCATGGTCGCGGCGACCTCCTCGAGGGCAGCGTCCTCGGTGACCGTGATCGGCGAGCTGTTCATCACGTCGCCGACCCTGCGGCCGCGCTCGCGGACGAAATCGGCCGCTTCGTGGCCGGGGCCGAGCAGCAGTTTCAGCCAGCGCGACCGGCGCCGCTGCGTTCCTATCTCGGCGCGGCGCACGAAGTCGCCTTGCGAGACGACGCCGACCAGCTTTCCTCCGGCGTCGAGCACGGGCATCCCGCTGATGTGGTGCTGCAGCAGCGTGCGTGCAGCCTCCGCGACGGTGGTATCGACGGTAGCGGTGATGACCTGCCGGGTCATGATCTGATGGGCGCGCATGCGACAAGCTCCGGGGTTTTTCAGCCTCTGTTGCAACGCTACGCCACGCGATGGCGCGCCGGTTGATGCAGGTCAAACCGTGCCGGCGGCGGATTTTGATCTATCTCATCGCGCCGTGCCGGCTTGTCGCCTAAGCGCTGACACGATGGCACGATGCGGGAGAATCCGATGACGTATGCGACGGCGATGGTCAGCCTGGCGGTGGATCAGCCGAATGAGGCATTGCTGGAAGTTTCGGGACAGCTCGCCGCGCAATTTTCCGCGAAAGTGATTGGCGTCGCGGCTGCGATATTCAGTCCGCCGATGTATTTCCTCGATGGTGCGGCGAGCCAGCAACTGCTCGATGAAGGAGAGGCTGCCATCGACAAACGCATGACGGAACTGGAAAGCCAGCTCCGTGCGGCAATGCACGGCCGCGCCAAGGATATCGAATGGCGATCGGCGATGGAATTGCCGGCGCGCTATGTGGCGCGCGAGGCGCGCGCGGCTGATCTCGTCATTGTCGGCGGCGATGGCAAGGCGATCTCAGACCCGTTTGCGATTGCCGGTCCCAGCGACCTCGTGCTGCAGGCCGGCCGGCCGCTTCTCGTCGTGCCGCCCAACGTGAACTGGCTCGACTTGCGCAGCGTGCTGGTGGCCTGGAAGGATTGCCCGGAGGCGCGGCGGGCGGTGGCGGATGCGCTGCCGCTGCTCGCCAAGGCGAAGGAAGTCACGGTTGCAGGCATCGCCGAAGAGGAGGGAACCCAGGCGGCGGTGCGGCAGCAGGCGGACGACGTCGTCGGCTGGTTGTCGCGCCACGGCATCGTGGCGCGTGCCCAGGTCCCCGAGCGCTGCGGCAACGCGGTGGCGCAACTCGACCGCATTGCCGGCGCCACCGGCGCCGGCGTCGTGGTTGCCGGGGCCTATGGCCGCTCGCGGTTCCGCGAATGGGTGCTGGGCGGCGTGACCCAGCATCTCGTCGGCCAGACCGCACGCTGCGCGCTGCTGTCGCGTTGATTTTTTCTTGACGCAGCTCAAACGAAATCCCGGGTTGCCGCGTTAGCTTGCCTTGATGGAAGCAGGAGGTTTGCCATGTCAGAGACGCTGACCGAAACCATGACGGGACGTCTGCCGAGTGACGCGCCGGGTGCCCTCGTCGAACTCAACAAGCGCGCGCTGCACTTCATGTTCGACGCGCAGCGTGTCATTCTGGGCGAAATGGTGACAGCCAGCGACGAGATCCTCGAAGATGTGCGCGCCGAGATGCATATGGCGGCCGACTTCGCCGCCAGGATCAACGAGGCGCATTCGGTCGATAACATCCGGACGGTGCTGAAGGAGTGCGGCCAGCATCAGATGGATGTGTTCAGCCGCGGGAGCCAGAACTTCGTGCGGCGCAATCAGCGGCTGGTCGAGGCAACCTCGCAGCTGCTCACCAATGCACGAAAGCAGTAGCGCGGACCGCGCCTGGGGCGCGCGGGCGCTTGCGGACTTCCTCTCTTCGCGCCATGGTCCTTCCTAGCTCGATCGGCCGTGATCCTGCATGATCTTCGTGCGCCCGACATCCGCGCCGAGCCTTAGGGGTCATTACGTAGTTCCCGGCTTTGTTGACCTCGATCAAATCCGTTTCCGGCGCCGGGCTTCTAATGTCAGTGCTGCCGGGCTCTTCCGGCGCATCCGAAACCTAGCCCATTCGGCGGTCAGCTTGTACAAATTCCTCGACCAGATCGTTTCCGACTACATGACGCGTGACGTTGCGACCGTGGTGCCGGCCATGTCGATTCGCGAACTCGGCCAGCGCTTCAAGGAAACCGACTTCAACAGCTTTCCGGTGGTCGACGGCCGCCAGGTCGTCGGCGTCGTCAGCAAGTTCGACTATCTCGCCTGCTTCGAGTTCACGCCGGCACGGATGCTGCCGCGCTACGACGACCTGATGCGTCGCCCCGTCGCCGGCGTCATGACCCGCGAATTCATCTATGCCGGCCGCGACACAAAGCTGACCCGCGTGCTGCAGCTGATGATCGAGCATCGCCTCCGGAGCCTGCCGATCCTGGACTCCGATTCGCGCCTCGTCGGCATCATTGCGCGCGAGGACGTCATTCGCGCGCTGGAATATTGCGCGCAATGCGAGGCCACGGCCGGTCCAACCGAGATTGGATGACGGGCGCCGTCATCGCTGCGTCACATTGCCAGGCCATGCCATCGCACTGGTTTCCACCACAATTTGTGTCTTAATCCGGCCTCGGGCCATGCGAGGTCATTGACGCCATGTCGACTTATCGATTGAGCAATGTGCTGGCGCCGCGATCGGTGGCGCTCGTCGGCGCGAGCCCGCGGCAGGGATCGCTGGGTGCAGCGATCCTGCGGAATATCCGCGACAATGGATTTGCCGGCGAGATCGGTATCGTCAATCCGCGCCATGACGAGATCGCAGGCATCAAGACCGCCGGCCATATTGACAAGCTGCCGTTTGCGCCAGAGCTCGTCGTCGTCACTGCGCCGGCGCGGGAGATCCCCGGTATCATCGACGCCGCCGGCAAGCGCGGCGCGGCGGGCGCGGTGATCATCAGCGCCGGACTCGGCCATGGCCCGGGTTCGCTCTCGGAGGCGGCCGACCGTGCGGCGCGGACCCATCGCATGCGCCTGATCGGTCCCAATTGCCTCGGCATCATGATGCCGGGTGTGAAGCTCAATGCCAGCTTCGCCGCGCACATGCCGCGCCGCGGCAGCCTGGCGCTGATCTCGCAGTCTGGCGCGATCGCGGCCGGTATGGTGGACTGGGCCGATCAAAAGTCGGTCGGCTTCTCCGGCGTGGTCTCGATCGGCGACCAGCTCGACGTCGATCTTGCCGATCTGCTCGACTACTTCGCGCTCGACCGCGAGACCGGCGCGATCCTGCTTTACATCGAGGCGGTGCGCGATGCCCGGAAGTTCATGTCGGCCGCGCGCGCCGCTGCCCGTATCAAGCCGATCGTGGTGGTGAAGTCGGGGCGGCTGGCGCAAGGCGCGCGCGCCGCCGCCACGCACACCGGTGCACTCGCGGGCGCCGATGACGTGTACGACGCCGCGTTCCGCCGCGCCGGCATGCTGCGCGTGTTCGACCTGCGTGAATTGTTCGACTGCGCCGAGACACTCGGCCGCATGACGTCTCCGCGCGGCAAGCGGCTCGCTATGCTGACCAATGGCGGTGGTCTTGGTGTGCTGGCGGTCGATCGTCTCGCCGAGCTCGGCGGCGTCACCGCTGCGCTTTCGCCGGCTGCCCGCGAGCGGCTCGACGAGGTGTTGCCGCCGACCTGGTCGGGCTCGAACCCGGTCGACATCATCGGCGATGCCGACGCGGCGCGCTACGCGGCCGCGCTGGAGACATTGCTGGCTGATCCCGATAACGACGCGGTGCTG